>CAZDJH010000138.1:0-9046 GCA_964505645.1 uncultured archaeon
ATGAACTTGGGTATCATTCATCATTCTTAATATTGCTCTATTCCATTTAAATATTGGTAAAACATACTAATTAATAAAAAAATTATTATAAAAATCCACAACCATACTCTAACTATAAGAGTGGACAAACTTGGACAGGTTATCCGAACCCGTCGTTAGAGGAGAAGGGTGAGCTACAGCCCTTTTCTGTTATATATTCTTCTTTTTATATGCCCGAAAGGGGTATATATGCCCAAAAATGAGGGCCCCCCTCGACTCTTCCTTTTCCAATGCGTTATAAAAATTCACATTATTATAATAGAGACTGCACCTATCGCTTGTAAACTTAAAGAAAGTGATGATTTTTCTATAAACGCCCAATTTTATCCACAAATTTTTTGACTAGATACAACTTTTTTAATAAAAATAGAGAGAAGGAAAAAAAGGTTATTTTAATAAAGCTTTT
The DNA here is from genome assembly GCA_964505645.1 of uncultured archaeon. Classification (GTDB taxonomy): domain Archaea; phylum Asgardarchaeota; class Lokiarchaeia; order Sigyniarchaeales; family SOKP01; genus TEKIR-8. Next base: position 446 of record CAZDJH010000138.1, read on the forward strand.
TCGATTTTCGAAGGCATAAGGAAGCCAATATAAAAGAGTACTGCTGAACTCATTATGATTATCCTTGCGATAACGAAAATCCATATCTCTTGAACAAATACCTCCAATATACTCCCCATAGTGAAGATCATAAAGGATGCCCCTAAGAATTTACCTTTAAGCCTTATTGTAGGCTCGTTGGCGGCCAGCGACTCTCTAACAAAATAAAATCCAAAACAAAGAAATATCATCAAGTCGGTCATTAAGTATACATAGCTAAAGGGCTCATATACCACTTGAATGGGCGCTTTCGGTATACCTAATAAATCTGTTTCTGTAAAGATAATAATAATATATATTATTTCTGTGATAGAGGCTAATATTACGGATACAATGATGACTTTTTTTCGTGTTTTCTCTTTAAGCATTAAAAGCTCAGACATTGCGGTTATCCAAAATACGAGCGCAATGGTCACTATTCCGCCGTGGGCCAGAAAATATAATTCCCATGGGGGAATAACTCGAAATATCAAGACAGACAGAAAATTTAACGCCACGCCGAACCAACATGAAGCCAAGCCAAAATACGAGATCCCCACATACGCGATCAATTTGTTCTTTATTCTTATCCCGCGATAAATCATTTTTCCACTAATAAGCAGAGTTACACCGACAAATATTAGAGTTACGATGCCCAGAGCCAAAAATTCTGTATTTGATAGAATATATTCCAATGGTTTAGTTTGCCAAGGTGAAAGGGTCATATTGAAAATTCCTCTTTATTATATTAATTACTTAGTTATAATAATATTTAAGTTTACTTCTAAAACCTTATTTTTTACTATTAATTACCTTAAATCAGAATAAAACACTTTTATATCATTCCCTTTCTAAATGATTAGGACTTTTATTCTGTACTAAAAATGGTCCAAATCGATAAACATGGGAGGGTGGTCTAGCTTGGTATGATTCTCGGCTGGGGGCTGAGAGGCCGCGGGTTCGAATCCCGTCTCTCCCACTTTATTACCAAAAGCAATAAATAATATAAACCTCTTTTATATATGGGGATATTAGAGCTAAACTGGATCATTCTTCTTCGACATAATGTCAGTAATAAGGTCATTGATTATGCCGAGTGTATCTTCCTTGCTCTCCGCATCAAATAGATCCTCTGAGAGAGGGATTAACTCGTTTAATAGCTCGATGGCCTCATCGTACTGGTTTTCACGGCTTAACTCATTCACCTTAAGCAGCTCATCATCAATTTTATTTAATGTCTCTTGGTCCATTAGATCTTGCTTCTCCTTTTCAAGTCTAAACTGTTCATATTCGTCCAAGTCCAGCTTATCTAGAAATGGCTCCGATTCCCTTGGCTCTTCTTCTGGGGGAACCATCTGCTCCAGGGTTTCTTCCCCAATATCCTCTTGAGGTAACCTTTCAAGTCCTTTTTTTTCTCTCTTGAGGTTTTTAAGCTTTTTAAGCTTCTTTAACTTCCTTAACTTTATTATCTTCCTCCGGAATAAATACAGCAACACGAAGGGGGTTGCAACAGACAATCCTATGACAGAGACAAGAACTACCGTCCCGAGATAATCTCCGAATCCATCGACACCATCTCCATTACTGCCATTCCCGCCATGGGGGGGAGTATCCCCTTCCATATAGAAATTACTATGGATATCGTTATTGATGCTATTTATTTCATTAATACTCCCTTCTCCATTACCCGCCAACGTATTGTAGGCGATGGTATTTTCATCGCTAGATACTAGATAAATGCCGTATTTGCTATTGTATGTAATATTATTAAATTCGATTCTATTGGAATCGCTGGAACTTAAATATACCCCGTGTTCGCCATTTGCTGTGATGTTGTTGCGTTCGATTGTGTTATCATTACTATCACTCAGATGTACCCCGTGGTATTTATTGTTTACTATTGAATTGTTGCTTATGGTATTATTGAGCCCAAATTTAATGTAAACCCCTCCAATTACATTCCTATACATTAAATTAAGAGAGACATGGGTATAATTGCTTTTATATAAGTTTAAACTATAACTTCCATTAAATAGAGTATTACTGATTACCGAATTATTATTGCTTGAATAAAGGTAAATATTATAATTATCATTTTCCGAAACGGTATTATTAAAAAGCGTATTTTTAAAACTATTTTCCAAAAAAATTCCATTGGCCTCATTTTTACAGATCGTATTATTGATAATGTCGCTGTAATAGCTTTGACTTATATCAATTCCGTGAGCTTCATTAAATGATATATTATTGTTCACAATCCACGTGTAGTTACTTCTACTTAACCTAATACCCTCCGCTCTGTTTTGAGAAATTGAATTATTATATAGAGTATTATAATGACTTTGATATAGGTTGATTCCCTGGAAGTTATTTATTATACTATTATGGGAAATTGTATTGTTATTACATCCAATCGTTAATGTGATACCATTATTGCCGTTGTCGAATATTGTATTATTTGTTATGGTGTTATTAGAACTTAAATTTGGTGCAAAAGAGACTAAATGAATTCCCTCTTGACCATTTTCTGATGCAGTGTTATCCCTAATAGTATTATTATAGGAAGATTGTAGGCCGATACCAAAAAAAACATTTTTAGTCAGAGTGTTATTGTATAAAAGACCATTTGTTGCATTTTCTAATACGAGACCTCCCGCAACACTTTCACCTTCGTCGACTTTTTTCGTTCCATTCAAGAGGGTACAATTTCTAATAATGAAAGGTTTATTAGAATTTTTAATTCTGATGCCGCTTGTTAAGTTCTGCGCGTTAATGGTCAAATTTTCGATAATATAGGGCGCATCCCACGTTCCATTCCCAGTACACCACGGTTGATTCTGCGCCCAAGACCAATTATGCGCACCTACCCCCGTATCCAGTGCATCGATATAAATGGGGCTTGCGGAATTATTGTAATAGGCGATATGAATCTCTTTATTATAAGGCGATATGCTTTTTTCCTGTTTTAAGGGGGTATTATTAAATAGAATCATGACGGACGCTGATACAAGAAATAAGACTGCGAATATAACATAAATTAGGAATAATTTTGGATTTAACCTTGTTTTTAATCTTAAGCGACTCATAAGGTCTAAATTCTTATTAATTGATAATAATAATAATCTATAAGAAGTCTTAAGTTATAAATTAAATCACAATAAGTTTTTTATAAATTCTTATTTTTTATTTGCTTTATCTCTTTGATAATTTCCTCAATGCTGATGGCTTTTTCCTTTCTGGTATCGACGTCGAATATCTTCTCTGAAAGTGGTTTAGTTTTATTTAAAAGATTAAGTGCTTCTTTAAATCGCTCATCATTCTTTAATTCATTTACTTTTTGAATATTTTCATCAATTTGCGTTAGAATTTGCAGGTCCATTTGTTCTTGTTCTTCCATATTGAGATGAAATTCTTCATATTCATCTAAACCTGGCGAGTCTATATATATATTAAGTAGTTTATAGTAAGCTAGATATTTAAAAGGAAGGTGTCCTTTAATTTAGTGACTTAAATCTCCATAAGCTCGGGGATTGTGGCATTATATAATTTCTTCATTTTTAACATATCCAGTTGGACTTCCTGGCTTTTCAGACCTTTAATCAAGATTTCGGATTTTTCTTTTAAAATCCCCAAATTTGTAATGGAAACATCAAATTTATTGGCAATTTTTTTAATCTCTTCCAAATTACTGGGCTCAACTTCGATTATAAATCGTCCAAAGGACTCGCTAAATAAAATCTCCTCATCGGTTAACCCATCATCGAATTTCCCATTTAAATTCAAAATTACACCGAGTTCATTTTCAAAGCACATCTCTGCTATGGTAATGAGAAATCCCCCTTTATTTACATCATGGTTCGCTTTTATAAAATTTTGTTGATAGAGCTGGTCAATGAAGTCCCATGTAGCTTTTACCTTCTCTTCATCAACTTCAGGTGGAATTCCCCCTTCAAGGTTATGAACAACGCTATAATATTCAGAACCGCCGAGTTCCGCGCGGGTCTTCCCAATCAAAAGTATTTGATTTCCTGCTTCTTTAAAGGGTAAAGTAATGATATTCTCTTTCCCTTCTATAATTCCCACTATCATTATGGTGGGTGAAGCCTTGATTGCGGTGCCTGAAACTTCATCTTCGTTATAAAAGCTTACATTCCCCCCAACCACGGGAATTCGAAGTTCCTTACAGAAATCGGCCATCCCTTCAACGGCCTTTGAGAAAAACCAATATGATTCGGGCTTTTCTGGGTTGCCAAAATTACAGCAATTTACCATTGCTAATGGTTTTGCTCCATTAGCAATTACATTATCACATACTTCTACTAGATTTCCCTTAGCACCATTATATGGGTCGAGAAAACAATGTTTTGAATTACATCCCACACTTGAAGCAATAAACTTTTCGGTTCCTAGTATTCTCAAAACTCCCGAATCACCATCACCACATTTAACCACCGAGCGTATTCCTACTTCATGGTCATATTGCCTGTAGATCCATTCTTTATTGCAAATATTTTCGGATGCTATTAATTGATAGATGACTTCCTCCAAATCTGTTGTTAATTTCTGAGGTTTTTGGGATAATAATGTATCAAGGTATTCTGGCCGTTTTTCTTCCCGTATTTTTATGGGCGATTCGGAGAGTGCTCTTGCAGGTAGATTCACAACAAGTTCTTCCCCATCATATACTTTTAATACATTGGAATCATCTGTTCTTCCAATAACGGCATGAGCCATCTCATATTTCTTAAAAATGTCTAACACTGTGTCCAATCCTTCCGGTTTAACTATAAAAGCCATACGTTCTTGAGATTCGGAAAGCATGATCTCAAACGAATTCATACCCGGCTCGCGGGTAAATATTTCATTTATATCTATTTTTGCCCCTGTTCCCCCATCCCCGGTGAGTTCGCTAAGGGCACAAGACAATCCTCCACCGCCTAAGTCTTTCAAACCCCTCACATAGCCCGTTTTAATTGCCTCAATAGTTGCTTCGATAATTAATTTCTTCGTAAAAGGGTCGCCTATCTGAACCGCCGGACGATCTTCCTCGGATTCTTCTGTTAAGGTTCTCGAAGCAAAGGTGACTCCATGAATACCGTCTCTTCCCGTGGAGCCCCCCATAAGGATTATATGATCTCCAGGATTAAATGCTTTACTCGGTGCGTGCTCAAAATCTTCAATAGTTCCCAGCCCAATACATGCTACATTCACTAAGCAGTTATTCCTAAAGCTTTGATCAAACTCAATTTCTCCGCCGATAGTGGGAATTCCAGTGCAGTTTCCATAATCGGCAATACCCTTTACGACATATTTGAATAACCATTGAGAATGTGGGTCATCTTTAAGTGGGGCAAATCTCAGAGGATCCATTAAAGCGATTGGACGCACCCCCATACATAAAATATCCCTGATAATCCCTCCAATACCCGTTGCAGCCCCATGATACGGCTCTATGGCGCTTGGATGGTTATGTGATTCAATACGAAAGGCCAAACAATAACCATCTCCAATATCAATCGCGCCAGCATCTTGACCCGGTCCCGCCAATACATAATCGTAATTCTCTTCAGCATTCTCAAATAATTTCAACTTCGGACGGGATGACTTATAGGAACAATGCTCCGACCACATCACGTCAAACATCCCTAATTCTGTAGCAGAGGGATCTCTCTCTAAGTTATCTTTAATATAATCCACTTCATCTTCCTTCAACTCAACATCCATTTCACTGTCTCCCACTTTCACTTTTGTCATTATTAATTCCCCCTTTTTATGAAATTGAGCATTGATTCAAAAAATAATGTGCCATGAACCGTGTTTGATGGACTTAAAATCCGTTCAGACGCCCTCTCAGGATGCGGCATCAAGCCCAAACAATTTTGTTCTAAGTTACATACGCCTGCAATATTTTCGAGAGAGCCATTCGGATTGGCAAGCTCGGTTGCATTTCCTCTTTCATCAACATATGAGAAGACTATTTGGTTATTTTCTTTAAGTTCATCAATTTTATCGGTGAAATATCTACCCTCGCCGTGCGCAATTGGAATATTTAAAATACTTCCTTTTTCCATACTATTTGTAAAAGCCGTATCATTATTGTCTACTCTAATAGCGACCCATTTACAAATAAATTTTAATGAATCATTTTGTAATAGAGCACCCGGCAGAAGCTGTGCTTCCGTCAATATTTGAAAACCATTGCAGATACCAATAATAGGCTTATCATTCTCGAGCATTTCACGGATTTGATCGATGGCGGGGGAATGGGCTGCAATAATTCCCGACCTGAGATAATCTCCAAAGGAAAACCCGCCCGGCAATACTGCCGCATCAAAATTGCCTCCTTGAAAATCTTTATGCCACACCAATTCCGCATTGACATTAATTACATCCCTAAGCACATGGAGAGTATCTAAGTCACAATTAGAGCCCGGGAACTTGATTACAGCTGTTCTAATCGTCATAATATCTAACTTTGATTCGAAACTTTTAAAATATATAAATCTTGTGTTACTGGATTATATATCCTTAGTTCATTGCACATTTGTACTACTGTGTCTTTTGCGGTTTTTCTATCCTCTGCTTGCAGTGTTATCTTCAAATACTGTCCAGATCTTACGTTGGAAACTTGTTCATATCCCTTTTTGGCTAATAAGTCGCGTTTAATAGACTCGCCAGTTGGGTCTCGTGCTTTCTTCTTATTTGTTAATACAACTTCTACTATAAAATCTTCTAACCCCATTGTTCTATGAAAGATATTTCTACTTAAAATTAATTCTTATTAACTTAAAAATAATCGATATTTAATCGAAATCTTTTATAAGGGATGTTAAAAACTGATGAAATTACGGGTACCAGAGGAAGGAGCGTAATGTTTAAGCTAACCATAAAATCATTCTTTGCTTAAAATAGGTATACGAAATTGACCCATGTAAATAGGAAATAGGGCTTTGGGAAATTAAATCTTCATATTGATTATCTTACATCGTCTAAAAGAGATTTACGAGGATTGTTAGTAAGAAGGCTCCCAAATATAAACCAAAACTCCATTTTAGGTGGTGTGGCAGTTGCGTCTTTCCTTTTGCTTGGTTTCGCTCGCTATCTAAATTCAGTATATCTAATATTAAATAGACGGTCCCTCCTACAGTTAAGATAAAGCAAAGACTCATAAAAATAAAATCAATCATAATTATTTTAAAAAAAAGTTATAATTATTTATAAATAATTTGCTTTTTTAAGGTAAAAAATTCGCCTTTTTAAGGTAAAAAATTCGCCTTTTTAAGGTTTATCTTAATTCTCTCCTCTGCGTTAGCAATCTTTGGTTTAAATTCTAAACCCGTAATCCGCTTATAACTTCGCATATATCTTTTTGTTAGTTCAACTTTAATATCATCTGAAATGGGAGGGATTTCTTGTTCTGGCTTAATTCCCGGGAAAATATTGGGGTAGCTGTCCATAAGCCATCCTCTAAAGATTTCCTTATCCAATATCTCCGGTGTTTCCCCTTTAGAGAATCGATCTTCATAGGAATCTAATATCCAGAAACGGGATGAATCTTGCGTGTGAATTTCATCAATCACAATAAGCTCTCCGTCCTTTAATCCAAACTCATATTTAGTATCGACTAAGATAAGGCCATTCTTTTTGCAATGTTCTTGACCAAATTTAAATAATTTTAACGCCGCTGCTTCCATATGATCATAAGTCTCCTTATCTACCAAGCCCTTATTTATCAAATCTTGCGGAGGAAGATAGATATCGTGTCCTGATTCGGCTTTTGTAGAGGGTGTAACAATGATCTCATCAAATTTCTGGTTTTTTTTCATACCTTTAGGAGGTAAAACACCTGAAGTGGGTTCCTTCTTCTGGTATTTACGCCACATACTCCCAGTGAGATATGCCCTTACCACCATTTCAACGGGGATCGTTTCACATTGGTGTACCACCGATACATTAGGATCTGGAACCTCAATCAAATGGTTTGGAACAATATCCTTGGTTTGTTCGAACCAGAATGATGAGATTCTATTTAAAAGCTCGCCTTTAAACGGGATTTCGGTTATGACCCTATCGAATGCCGATAATCGATCGCTTGCAATAATGATTCTCTTATCATCTAAAATATAATTATCACGAACCTTTCCACGATAGAGCTTTCCTATTGAGAAGTTTGTTTCCTTTAGAGTATTTTTAAACTGCTTCCGAATTATTTCCTCAATATTTTTTGAACTCATAGTTTTTATAATAATCCGTATCTATTAAAAATATATTAATAACGGAAAAATAATCCATTTGGTTTCATATATTAAATAATTATTCAAATTAAAAGAGTAAAATTACTTTTTATAGTAATTACCATCCGAAAATTCAGTAAGTGGATATTTATCATTATTCTTTTTCATTTTATCTATGAAAGAAGTTGTTATATCAATATCTAATGAATTAGCAAAACTGATTAAATAGATTAGTACATCCGCGAGCTCTTCTTTCACCCTCTTTAATAATTTCTCATTGTTTAATAATTCGTTTTTAGTCAAATCTTTAAATAAAAACACCATCACCTACGGCCGGGGCAAGGTGTTG
>CAZDJH010000139.1:0-8980 GCA_964505645.1 uncultured archaeon
TTCACCACTAACATTATAGGCGGCAACAGGAATATCGAACAACTCACGAGCTTTGCCTAAAAATATTTATACTTTCTTTTTATTAAGTATTCTCTTTTTTATAGAAGGATTGATTATTTTTACATTTTCCTTTAAATAGTTACTTAAAATCTGCCCAAATCTACTGAAATCTTTAATAAGGATAAATATCTTAAAATAGTTGGAAATATTAAAGCACTTAGGGGACTTTAGAGTTTAGATTTTGCTTATTAATTCTCTTCTTTTATATCTATTTCAAGATTACCCCTAGATTTTCTTATTTTATTCACTTAATCCTTCTTCGAAAAGAGGAGGGGAAAAATTATTACTCTAGCAAGGCATGATTAACGATAAGTTTCTACCTCCCGAGAATTGAACTATCACGCCCAAAAGGGCGGTAGATTCGTAATTCATCGAGGACTGCTGAGCTCACATCAGTCTTATGTCCTCTCCAAACGCTAACCCCCGTAGTCCCTACGGTTGATGATGAACTTGGGTATCATTCATCAATGTTACTATTGTTTGTTATGTTTATAATTATAGGAGGGAGGCAGAATTAATGATTTATGAAATACGATTCATCACCGCCCTAAAAGACGGTGCTTTCTCGCATTTTAATGGTAAAATCGCCATACCCACTTCCCTAATTGAGAGGAGAATTTCTAAACCTTAGTTAAATTTGAGAACTTATTATGTGTCTATATCTATTTTTCTTTGGTCCATCAACTAAGATCGGAGCAAGCAGGGCTATAAATCCGTGCTTCCGGCTCGAAAAGATGGCTGGCGCCAGCACACTCGGGAGCTCGATAACCACCTTTCCCTCATAGGGGATGATTTTAGAAATGATGGAAGAGGGATGTTCATGGTAAAATCGGTTCCGCAGTTGTTGGAAAAAGCTTTTTGAAACGGGAGTATAGCTGAATTTTTCCCGAAACATGAGTTCCAAACGACAATCCCGTTTGGCGATAGAAAAATGCATATTCTTTCCGGGGATTGTCTCTTGGTAGACCTCATCCCGTCCCCTCGTATTGAGCGCCCCAAAATAGAGTACGTACTTGAAGCTGCCGATACTGCTCTCGATGAAACTCTTAATCTCCAATTGGGCTGGCGTGAACTCGCTCAAACCCTTTCTATAACAGCTACAACAAAGAATCCGTATAAAGGGGTTGTTCCAGAGGCGTGTAAGGTGTTCTTGATCCTCTCGGGAATTATACCATACAAAGTGGTCATAAAAGATGGGATTGCAGCAATTCCAGCAATATTTTACGTGGAATTTGATATTGTCGGTTTTCTCGGATTTCATACAAACTCATTCCCCATAATCGACGGCCCTATTTATAGTTAACCGTAGGTTCTTGTTGTCCGGCTATTAACAGATAAGTAGTAAGAAAAATAATATAAATATCCTCATATGCCAATGAGAGTTTATATCACTTCAAGCCCCCTTCAGGAATTAAGGTTTTATTTATTATTTATTTATTTATTTATTTATTTATTTATTTATTTATTTATCTTCTGGAGGGGATCTTGGAATGGTCAGATCGTTAATAAACTGAATCTCAAATTCAGCGAATAATTGTATTTTATCGGTAATTTCTCGTTCCTTTTTGAAATATATTGGTATAGAATTAAGGTTGGCAATCGCCAATGAATAACAATCCCGGGATATGGATCCGATTAATCTCTTGTTTTAATTTTTCGGTATTTTTTATAAAGGCTTGGACCCGGGCAAGAATGTCCTCCTTTTGTTCGGGGCTTAACTTAACGGGTTTAGGGGGGTGCTATGTTCCAGACTTTCTTTGAAGGCATGATGATTCACTCTTTTATCATTTTATTTTTTATTTAACTTGTTATCAATCATAGGAACATTATAAATCTAACTTGTTTAAGATTTGATCGGACGATTCTAAAAGGGATGATATCTTGTTGAATTGAACATCCTTAAACATATCCATCTCATCTACGAGGAACAGAGTAAAATCCCTTAAACTTTCGCGGACGCGAGTAATAGTTTCTTGTGTCATTTTCAAATGAAATTCGGTGAAATAATTCCGTATAAAACGAAGGAGCGCTGACGGCGTGATGCTTGTTAGTAAATCCGTGACATGTCTTAGAAGCTTTTCTTTAAATAAAAAGATTAGAAAATGCACAATTACATCGTGTTTTTCGCTGATTAACTCCTTTACTGATACTTTATTTTGGTCGTAAATGTCGCGTATATCTTTTCCTTCGCCTCCTTTATCTCGTTTAAATTTCTTTATACTATACTTATTAAAAGCAATTAAAATGGTATCGAGGAAGTTGAATAGATAATAGGCATCTTGAAGGTTAGTCGGAAGTTGGTATGGAATTTCTTCCTCGTAGAAAGCAATGCACCATTTATCGGGCAGTTGTAAACACCTCTTATCGCATTCAAAGCATGCGCCAATGATTTTCTTGAGCGCTTTATCTAAAATATATTGTATAAAAGGTTTTTTAATGAAAAAGCTGAAGAACTTGAAGAACTCGTCATCCTTAACCATTTCTTTCTGTAAAACCTTATTTGCGAAGTCTTGGGGGATTTTATGATGGTTGGTTGAGTTATAACCGCGTTCGATCAGTTCATTGGTTGCTTGAGTGGCAAGTTCGAGGCAAAAGCATATAAACTTCTCGGAAATTATAAAAGGTTCCAAAATCGGCAATTGACTCTGAATAAAAAACTCGAACTCAAAAAATAATTCTTGAAATATCTCATAGATAAACCAATTTTTCTGAAGATGTTCCCAGGGAGTTTTAAAAAAGTTTAGGGGGTTTTTTATCCATTCAGCCACTTGCAACTTAAGTTCGACGTCATTTATAGTCAAGACTTTGCCATTATTAAAGGTATTGAGGCTTTTTTCGGTTATCAGCCGGCTTAATTGTGCGTACTTTTGAAATTTATCTCGGGAAAAGCTAATGAAGGGCAACGAATCGCTCGGTCGAAAGTGAAAATCGGGCCAGAATCTTTCAAGAAAATTCGCCAGCCGGGATGGATCAACGATATTCAAGAATTCAAGGTGATGTGTAAATGGGTATCCGAGTTGATAAAGATTGATGGCGAGTTGCATATGGAAATTAAAATCAAAAGGACAAAATCGCAATAACAATGCCGTCAAGACTGTTGAGCTATAAAAATATCCCCCAATATTAAGCGCGTAGCTGAGGTCCATATATTTTTCAATAAAGAACGGATCCTCATCAATGCTCCTGACGAGAGCCTCGCACGCCTTGTAAGGCCTTCCTTGAGCCTCCAAAAGCTTTGCCTTTAGATAATACACTACAGAGAGTTTTTTACCGTTTTTTTCGAGCACTTTCAGGGAAGTTGATGCCTCTTTATACCTGCCGGCGTAATAATTCCGGGTTAATTGCTCAACTAAGTATTTTACTTGAGTGGAATGAAAATAACTGCTAAATTCTTCAAAATTAGAGTTGATAAATCGAATAAATTTATCTGAATCCTTAAAGGTGCGTTGTAAAAATTTCACGTGGCGTATGAAGTTCAATTTAAGGCCTTTTGGGAAGTTAAAGATCCCTCCTCCGTGTTTTTTGGAGTTGAAGGGATTGAGCTCAGATACGGGAGGGATTTTATTTATAAGCACCTGCGCTTCCGATTGCATCTTCCTTAAGGTGTCATTTTTAAGGGAAGCGAAGCCTTCAACGACATCACCGCTTAGATTATGTGTATGCGCTTTATTATTTGATATATCCTTTCTAACAAACCGGAAAAAGGCGTCAATCTTAATATTAAGTTCAAAAAGCAAGTCTTCGAGATCTTCTTCTAAAATATAACCCGCGTATGAAAGCCTCTGATATATCGCAAGAAGTCGGTAATAAAACTCATCTTGGTCACTCCGGGTCCTAAGCAGCGCTAAAATCTTCGAGGGAAGCGTGTTTAACCTCACCATGTTTTCCAAGAGGAATAAAATATTCAGAAAGATGGTGCTATCATCAACGTACCGGAGAATATCTAAAAGAACTTTCACGAGGGTCTTTTCATCGATTTGGTTAATTTCACGACTAAGGTTATCATATTCCTCAGGCTTATTTATCTTATCAATTTGACGGATAATTTGAATTACTCGTTTTTTGATATCTTTATAATTTGACGTTTTCATCATTTTTATTGCGGTCGCTATTCACTTTTCTTTATTTTTTTGTTTCATTTTTAAGGTCCAAATTAAGCAAGGCGCTACAACCTTTGTTAGGGTTGTATTCAAACGTTTTATTATTATGATTTTCCATCTCCTTAACCATATCAATAAGTAACAGGAATAAATCCGGGTCGTCAACGGCTTCTTTTGGGGTCTTCCCTTCCAAAATTGGGAGGGTCCTATTGCACCATCTTTCCTTATAGCGAACCGAATTCATAGGGAAGAATTCCCCTTCGGAGGAACCATCCTCACTTAAGGGAAAGATCTCATCTCCCGATAAATCACTGCTCTTGCGACCATCCGTAAACCGGGACACTGCTTTTGGAGGCGGTTCGGGGGTACTGGCTTCAGAATTAGGGTCTTCCCTCGCGTCTTGAAGGTCATGAACAGTTGATGGGTAAAGTTCTTGTACCTCTTCGGCACATTCTTCACGAAGATAATTCCTCAGATTTTTCATACTTTCCTCCGAATAGGTAGTTAGAAAAATCTCGGAATCTTTTATTTCAATAAAACCGACTTTCACCTGTGGTCGTTCCTTTAGATAATCATCAATATTTATACGAGGCTTGGGATTTAGATCGATGGTTAGCGGTTTTACTTGAAATTGAAGGGACTTTTGTAGGAATCGGAATATATTATGAGTCAGTTCTTTTATTCCACATTGGATCAAATCATCAGGGGTGAGCGCGGAGTCAAAAGTCCTCGAGGAGCTTACTTTTTTGCGGGGAATGACATAATCGAACTTGAATCCCCCGGGATGCCCTTGTTCTGAGGTTTCGATGAACCTCTCGCTTCTCGTTCTCAGCTTTGTAATGAAATGATGCTTTTTTTGGGGGTTTAACATTCCATGGCATTCCACATAGTTGAGCTCGTGATCGTCGGGAGCTTTAAACTTTGGGCTCGTTATATGAGATGGTAAGTCTCTCATTATTCCTTTGGCTTGAAATAGGAGGGGAGCATTTCTTTTCAAGAAGCGGCGAATTTCAGAGCGGTGATAGAAATACCTATGGATTGAGGCATATTTATTAGGGAACGCGGTGAATAATGAAGGGTATTTATCCCTAAGGGACTCAATTCCGTGAGGGCCTTCTTTTAATACATCTTTAATCCAGAGTACCAATAATATGCGGTTAAAGGCTTTTTGCATCTCCGGGGAAAGAATAAGAGCCGCGGTGGATAACAGGTTAAATCCATCGATATGATATAAGCGCGTAAATACCATATCCCAAACACTCAGCTGAGCGGTTATTTGTGGGTCTTTCAACTCATATTCTTTATGGGTAAAGACCTCTCTTAACAAAACCCAAGTATTGTGCGAAGAAAAATCGGCTCGCCTCACATCTATCACCTCATATAGGGAAAACTGACTTGATGCGAACGAATCGATATACTCTTTCTCCTTTTGGGACGCTTTTCGGAGATAAAACATTAAAGCCTCTTTAAATAACGGCTTTTCAATGCTTTTGGGAGTATAATCTACGCACGAAGTCTCAAAATGGACTGCTGATGTAGCTCTGTCTTTATCGGTTTCTCGGAATTCGATCCCTTGCTTGAATTGATTAATATATGCTTGAACCGTCATCATTTTTAATTGCCGGCTAACTTTATCCGAGAAATCTCTAATTTCCCGATTTGTTTCATACTCTTGTAGAAATCTCCTATATACGTAATTATTAATACTTATTTTAATGTCTTTCAATTCTTCTAAGTACCCCCTTAAATTGAACACCCGATGATCGGAACGAAAACAACATTCTACGAATATCTTTCCGCTTCCGCACCTGCAAGGTTCAGAAAAAGGAGCTTCTACGCTGTGGCTCTCGAGGACTTTTCTCAATTCATTAGATTGGTTCTTAGTTAATAGTTCTTTTTGGGAAATATATAAAAGAAAATTTTTCAAGCCTTTCCTTTGCAGGTAAACTTCTCTACCAGCACTTCCAAAGTTGTCAAAATAATTCTTCAAATACCTTGAAATAAATTGACAATTTATTCTTTTTCGGTTTAAGGAATTTTCTTTCTCTGAAATATAAGCTTTCAAAAAGTTCAAGATTGCCTTTTTATTGAGGGTGAGTAATTGATGTGGACAATTTGATTTCGCTAAAGTTTTAAAATAATCCGGTAAGAGTTCCTTACAATTATTAAGGAAATAATTTGAGCTAAATTTGTTCATAAATAAGAATAAACAGAAAAGTTCTTAAATAAGATTATTAATTCGATAATAGTAACCATCATTCAACTAAATAAAGAACGTTTCGTTTCATAATAACAACTGATGATCACTTTAATTGAGAATTATTAAATCATCACCCTACCATATTTTAAATACCTAAAAGGGGAAACTTTAAATAAAAACAATTAGAGTGAAGGACACCCACAGAGAAATGGAGATTGTATTTCATAAGGGGACCATTGAAATAA
Source organism: uncultured archaeon (assembly GCA_964505645.1). Taxonomy (GTDB): domain Archaea; phylum Asgardarchaeota; class Lokiarchaeia; order Sigyniarchaeales; family SOKP01; genus TEKIR-8. The sequence continues at coordinate 6,606 of CAZDJH010000139.1, forward strand.
AGGGGGATTATAGCGTACCACATGCAAAATGGGACCACAGGAGAGACCTATATCGCGCGGAAGCTTTTTACTATAATGACATTAAGGATTATCTAAATATCTCAAATATTTCTTATCAAGATAACGTGTTTGAGTTAATTCCCTCTCCAACATTCCACTCTACCATCGCACTACGGCCGTACCAAGAAGAGGCATTTAAAAGGTGGCTAAGAGTAAAAAAGGGCACAATTATAATGCCAACAGGGGCGGGAAAGACGATCCTTGCCCTCAGAATTATTGAAAAGCTCAATACCAGTACCTTTATTGTAGTACCCACTTTGGACCTTGTAAGGCAATGGAAGGAGGAGCTGAAAAAAGCCTTTTCCAGAAATATCGATGAAATTGGGGAATATACTGGCAATAAAAAAAATCTCAAGGCAATAACCGTTTCTACTTACGACTCTGCCTACCTTAACGCGGAGCATCTGGGAAATAAGTTTGAGCTCATTATTTTCGATGAAGTTCATCATTTAGCTTCAGAGGGATATAGGAATATTGCGGAGATGTTTGCCTCACCCTTCCGGTTAGGGTTGACTGCGACATATGAACGCGCTGACGGAAAACAAAAAGAATTAGCCCCCATAATCGGAGGGAAAGTTTATGAAATTCAGCCTGAGGAGTTGTCGGGCGAATATCTCGCCGAATATGAGACAAGAAAGATTGAAGTGACATTTACAGATCAAGAAAGACTCGAATATGAGCGGACATACAATATATTCAAGCATTATTTAATATCCCGCAAAATAAAACTAAGGCGAGCCTCTGACTTTAAGAAAATAATAATGCGTTCTGGAAGGGATCCAGAAGCCCGAAAGGCGATCCTTGCACGAAGTAAAGCGGAAAAAATGGCGTTCAATTCCCAAAACAAAATAAAAAAGCTGAGTGAATTATTAGACAAGGCCAACAGAACCATCATATTCACTAAATATAATAGCACCGTCTATAAAATCGCACGGCGCTTCTTAATTCCGTGCATCACCCATAAAACCCATAAGTCCGAGCGAGAAGATATTTTAAAGAAGTTCAAGCGTGGAGAGTATAAAGCGCTTGTTTCTTCGAGAGTATTAGATGAAGGGATTAACGTTCCTGAAGCAAATGTCGGAATTATCCTGAGCGGAACTGGGAGCTCGCGGGAATATACTCAACGCTTAGGGCGCCTCTTACGACCTCAACCCAATAAAAGAGCGATTTTATACGAGTTAATCACGACAAAAACGATGGAAGTAAAAACTTCTGCCCGGAGGAGATCCTAAATGCTGCCAAAACAGTTTTTAGTGGTCCAGCGGAGCAGAGGAACCGTAACTCCAAAATATTTGAACAATCAAACAATTGCCAACCAAGTCATTACCACCTTTAAAGCACATATAGATAAAAAGTATAAAACGTTAAAAAAAGCCATTAAAACCCTTGAAATGGGAAAACCAAACTATAAAATAATCCGAGGGGTCAGTGAGATTTTAGAAAGAAGGTCTACATTTGGGTTAAGCACAACTCTTAATCCCCAACAAGTAAGAACATATTTATTTGAGCACGGATTCACCATTGACAAGGCGAAAAGAAAAGCGGTATTAAAGGAAACGGCGCACAATTTCAGTACTTCGATGAAGGAAATCGAAAATGCGATGTTTGCTGACCTCCCAAAAGAGCATGTGTTAAAGGAAATCCCCGATATAACTCCTATGGATTTAACAAAACAATTCAACTTATCGCAAACCCAAACCCTCTTATTTAATGCGTCAGAGCTGACTATAAAAATCGTGGGGAACTACCAACAGATCTTTCGGATGATTAATTATCTTGGTCTAATGTATAAGACTGACGGACAAGAAATCACCATTACAGGACCAAGTTCCATGTTCAAGAAGTCTCAAAAGTACGGGACACGATTCGCAAAACTTATCCCCTACATTATTTCGAACCCCATTTGGGAATTCAGCGCAAAAATAGAAATGAAATGGGGAAATAGGCCTAAAATATATGATTTCACTCTAGACCACTCGCAGCGCGACCTATTTCCAGTCCAAACCTATGAACCACCGGAATTCGACAGCGAGGTAGAAAAGCAATTTTACACGGACTTTACGACTTACTTACCGAAATGGAAAATTGAGAGAGAGCCCACATTTATTAAGGCGGGAAACTATGTGATTATTCCCGATTTTGGGTTTTACCGATATGGAGCGGAAATATACATGGAAGTGGTGGGTTTCTGGACACCTTCCTATTTAAAGAAGAAAATAGAGAAGTTCAATCAGACCGAGAAAAAGATTATAGTTGCGGTGAATAAAAGGTTAAATTGTTCGAAGGTGGATTTTCCCGGCGAGGTCATATTTTAC
>CAZDJH010000140.1:0-8975 GCA_964505645.1 uncultured archaeon
GAAATAGATTATAAAATAATAATCAACTAAATATTTTAAAACTAAATTTCCCGAAAAGGTACCTCTTGTTCCAATGCATCAATCGTGGATTTATGGATAGCTCCATTAGGACAGATTTCATAACAGACCCCGCATTTAACGCATCTATCTTGGTCTATCTTCATGGTTTCATATCCGTCTTCTTCAGTCTTTCTGATTGCCGGACAACTTAAAATCCTAGCACAATCATAACACATTTGACATCCAGTTATATGATAAACGATTTCTTGGACCTTTTCCCCTTCTTCTTTTATTTTTCTGATCTGATTCATTCTCCAGCGATGGGCTTGCAGTGCACATTCCCTTCGAATGATTATTACTTTTAATCCTTGAGTTTCAAGAGCTTTCTCAATAGAAGAGATAACATGCTTTGGATTGTAAGAGTCCTCAACTCGTAGCCATCTGACCCCAATCGCCTCGCATATTTTTTCAATGGAGAGTTTCCGTTCAGTCAATCCTAACACTGGCTGATGTCCCGTCATAGCCGTCCAACTGTTCTCAAAAATAAATAATAAAACATTAGAATCATAATTTGCCGCTTCTGCTAACGGACTCATACCAGTATGCAAGAAAGTAGAATCTCCAATGAATGCAACTACTTTTTGGTCGGTTTTAGTCGACATGCCTATAGCCGCACTCAAGCCCCCGGACATGCAAATAATTAAGTCGGAACACTCTTGCGGTGGGAAAAAACTCATCACGAAGCACCCTATATCGCCGCATACGACGGTATTTTCCAAGTGGTTTGTTGCTTTTAAAATGGAATATAAGGTCGCCCGCTCGGGACAACCCGCACAGAAAGTAGGAAAACGACTCGGGATCATCCCCTTATATGAATCAAAATACTCGATGGCTGTATTTATTTCTTCTGGCGGGGCTTTTCCAAACACTTTAGCCAACCCAGTCGACACTAAACCTGTAGAATATTCATTATATTTTTGGAAGTTGTTTTCCCCAATAATTTCAACATTTAAGCCTTGTTTTAGGGCTATCTCAGCCACTTTTACCTCCAAAAACGGTTCTAATTCCTCGATTATGACGACTTTTTCTAAATCCTTAACAAATTCGGTGATTTCTCCATAATTTAGCGGATAAATCATACCCAACTTCAGAACGGGAACATCATTCAAATTAAGTTGGTTCAATGCCTCCATCGTATATCCAAACGGCATTCCGCTGGTAATTATTCCTATGGAATTCGTTCCAGGTATTGTGCGGTTAATCTTTAACTCCGGGATTCGCTCGCGGATCTTTTCTATACGTTCATAGAGTCGAACATGATTATTAATGGCATGTGGGGGCAAAGAGTTATATTTTGGTATATTACGTTCAAAATACCCCTTCCTTCTGCCCTTTTTAAGTTCCCCTAGCTCCACGAATCCTCTTGAATGAGCACTTCGAGTTGAAGTTCTGATTTCAAATACAGTATCATACTCTTCAGATAATTCAAAAGCCAGTTTTGTAAAATCCTTGCACTCTTGAGGTGTATGGGGTTCAAAACAAGGAAAATGGAGCATCCACGTATAGAAACGCTCGTTTTGCTCTTGGTGGGAACCCAAGCTCCCAGGGTCCGCCCCAACCAGAATTACCATTCCCCCGGGGTTTGGTCCGTTCAACGCAATGACACTTAATGGATCGCTTGCAACATTTAACCCCACGTGTTTCATGGGATTTAAGGCCCTACATCCTGTCCAAGCCGCCCCCGCGCATTCTGATGAGGCGACCGCTTCATTAATGGCCCAATGATGCACTAAATAATCATTTAATGGGGGTTGTTCCCGCAAAATCTGGCGGAAAGTTTCCCCAATATCGCTCGTGGGCGTTCCCGGGTATTGAGCAACATAACTAACTCCTGCTTCAAGACATCCCCGTACTACCGCCTCATTTCCGAGCATTAAGGCCCTTCCTCCCTCCTTTATGAATCGAGTATCTTGCTTCTTCGGCATATTAATCACGAACTATAAATAGTATTTTCACAGTGAACTTAATTATTTCAAATTCAAATACTAAAAAAACCTTACCATTAGTTCCAATAATTATGAGATATTTAAGTGGGTTTAAGTGGGTTTAAGTGGGTAGAGATATTATAAAAGTAGCTCCCTTGTTTCTACCCTTTGACTCTGCCCTAATCTCTCCACCATGCATTTCAACGATAGTTTTTGAAATATAAAGCCCTAAACCGGAACCTTGGGTTTCAATACTTTCAAACTCCTCTCCACGCCTTTCTATCTTCCCGAACCTTTTAAATATTTGTTTTAACTCTTCTGTTGTCAGTCCTATACCAGTATCCTTCACCAATATCTCTACGTAATTCTCATATGGTTTTATCTCTATTGAAATACAACCCTCGGGAGGGGTATTTTTTATCGCATTTGAAATTAAATTTGAAAGTACTTGTTTTATCCGAGATTCGTCGATTCGTATTATAAGGCTTTCCGGGAAATGTGTGATAATCTCTAAATCTTCATTTTTTGATATATAGGTAAAATTATTGATAACTTCTCTTGTGTTTTTTACTAAATCAGTTTTTTCTTTAGTTAATCTGAATTTATCGTACTCTATTTTGGTGGAGTCGATTAAGTTTTCCACGAGCCGCTTTAGCCTGACTGCCCCCTTATTAAGGGTCTCAATTGTTTCAATTGTTTCATCATCAAATTCCGCTCCCTTCAATTTCATAGTCTCCAGCAGGTAATCTATGCTCATATTAATAACCGTGAGGGGCGTTTTTAATTCATGCGAAACTCTCGTAATGAGATCATTCTTGGCTTCGTCTAATACTTTTAATTTTTCTAATTCTTTATTGATTAATTGCTCCGCGGCTTTTCTTTGAGATATATCGTAAAGGATTATCTGGGCAAACTTTTTGCCCTGCATTTCAAATAGGGATCCTTGAACATGGGTCCATATTAAACTACCGTCACTTCTCTTTATTTGCAAATCGGCCCGATGGACCTTCTTTTTACTAATAAATCTTTTAAATATTTTTTGTACGGTTCTAATGTCCTTTTCTTGAACAAGTGAAATATTTAAAAAACTCCTCCCTATTATGGATTGCCTCTTATAGCCCGTTAACCTTTCGGCCGTTGGATTGCAGTCGATAATTTCACCTTTTGAATTTAATATCGCTATGGCAAAAGGATTTTGCTCAAATAAATTCTTATAACGCTTTTCCGACTCTTTGAGTTCGAATTCAGCCTTCTTTTTAGCGGTAATATCGGTCCCGATCCCTAATATTGCGTAAATCTTATCATCTTCTTCTTTTAATGGTATTCCATACGTTTGAATATCTATTCTTTTATTGCGCTTGGTGGTTATTTTATATTCTGTCCTCTTGGTCTGTTTGCCATTTTCTCTGATTTCCTGAATTGAGTTAAGAGCTGAACCTAATTGCTCCTTATCGGCTAATAAATCAAGAAAAGAAATATCAGGAATCTCTTTTCGCTCATATCCCAATGCCTCTAAAGCATGCTCATTTGCATCTAAAAGGTTTCCTCGTAGGTCATGTACATAAATATAATCCAGTGAATATTTAAATAAATCTTTATATTGTTCCCTTATTTTTTCTCGATTATACTTCACATTTCTCATTTAACGTATGGATTTCTTTTTTGTATCTGCTTTTATGATTAGTGGTTCTTATTTATTATTAAAAACATCATTCTTTAAATAATAATTATAAATGTGATTACGTTCGTTTTTTTAGAATTTTAGGTTTTAATTTAAAACATACTATAATCGAAAAATGTAATGAATTTATTTTTTGAAAATTGACTCAAACCTTCCACGGGAAGGTCCCGGAGATAATGAATCGAATAAAAGAGCCTTAAAGGCAAAATTATTGCACTCCCCCCTAAAAGTAAGACTCGTTTTTTAAAGGATAAATATAGGGCTGACCAGAACAAGCTCGCATTACTTGAGAAAGAAATAAGTAAAATCCTGATTTTTGAAAAATATATCCCCCACTATGGATATGTATTCTATATCATGCAAAAAAATAAAGAAAAATCGAATGGCGTTCCATTCTTTTCTAACGCATAGTTGCACTAATGTTTATGCTCCCGCACCCATTTGGCTTCGCTTATATGTGAGGTAGCGTTTGTAAATCAAGACCTCAAATAAGATGACCAGCATTGCTGTGAAGGTTATCATTACCCATTGATTCTTAAAATCGTCACCGATTAACAGGCCATGGAAGTATCCAAATACTAAGGCAACATAATTTAGCCCGTGTAAAAAGCGCCACGCCTTTGCAGGTAGATATTTCCTTAAAAGCACTGCCGCCACTGCGATATAGATCAGATACAGTGCGGGTCTTCCCGCCAGCTGCCAGAAGACTATCCACGAGTCAAATTTGGGAATAAAGGCATCGGGCGCCGTATAAATAATCGCGATCGAGATCGGATGAACCGTAATTAATACTATCCCTATAATCGAAAAGATGTGGTGGATTTTAATAAATGAAGTTCCGAACATCTGGTACACTTGCTTCATAAAGGGTGTAATCACCGCAGCTAAGAAGAGGGAAGTAAACCCTATCAGCACCGAGAGCTGAATGAAATAATCCTTGGGATCAAGCGGTTTGGCAAAAAAGAGGATGGTAACCCACGCATAAAGGGCAATAATTACCCCTATAAAATAATATCCTTTCTTTGTAATGTTCATATTTGTTGAGAAGTTAGTTCTATATTTAAACCTAATGCATATAATATATTAGCGATGCGGATTGGGGATATCTCTGCGTGGCACTTTGATTTCAGAATCAAAAAAATGGTTGAATTTGGGCCTTATTTTAGGTATTGTTTAATAGTATTGCTAGAACGTAAAACCTAACGACAAGATTTCGACTTTTCAACTTTCATTCTAATATTCTAACGGAGAATTCCCTCTCTAAAAGCCGATTTAGAGTTTAAACCTTTTTAAAAAAGAAAAGAAAAAATAAAAAAATCGAATAAAGTTAAAGATAATGGGAAAAAATTGGTTGACCTAAAAGCACCTATGGATGACCTGAGGCCCCATCTCTTTATACTCGCGACGGGTAATCCACATTCTGTGGAATGTCTTCAAGGAGCTGAGAATTGAACCACCGATCCAGACACTGTACATTCTCTCCGGGGGCGCAATGATTTTTACATCTACAGACTCGGGGATTTGTTCTTTTATCTCGTTGGTTAATCGTTCCTTAATTCCCGGGAACATTGTAGAGCCTCCTGAAAGGACAATATTGCTGTACAAATCTCGGCGTAGGTCTACATCGCACGATGAAATCGCGTTCACGATGATATCGTCCAATGGTTCTAATTCTTTCCCAATAACTGAGGGGTTAAAGAAACATTCTGGAGCCAAGAAGCGCTCGACTCCTACCTCGATTGTCTCACCATCGGGAAGCATATAACTCTTTTTCATACCGGCAACTTTCTTCGACAGGCGCATTTCTTTCTCGGGGTCTACAGCAACGTAACCAAGCTTTTCTTTAATATCTCGTACGATCTCCTTTTCTGCGGATGTGGTAAATGAATAACCCTTCTGGCGTAATAATCGCTGTAAGTAGGTGGTAATGTCTCTTCCTGCCAAATCTACCCTCTGAATTGCATGGCTTAATGCGAAACCTTCAAAAATCGGGACAACGTGTGATACTCCGTCTCCGATATCTATAACGCAACCCGTTGTACGACCAGATGCGTATAAAGACAAAACTGCCTGCATGGCTACATATAAAGCCGGGATATTAAAGGTCTCGAACATGATCTCGGCCATTTTTTCTCTGTTTTTCCGTGGATTGAGCGGTGCTTCGGTCAGTAACGCGGGATGTTCACTTGGGTCCGTTCTGAGGTCGGTGTAAAAAGTGTAATGCCAAATCTTCTCCATAGCTCAAATCCTCTAAGCGAGAATTTGTATAGCCGTCCAGTCTTCAATGATACCATGTTCGACTGGGAACATTAACTTTAACACACCTTTCAACTGCATGGCCTCCTCGCCGATGTAATACTCACGCGTGTAGTGCTCGACGTCGGTCATTATGGATTCATATTTCGGGTATCCTATTAGCGTAGGAAACACTGACCGTGGTTGGTCTTCGCCTGCGTAGCCGTTTTTAGAGATTCCAGTCCCATTATCCACAACGAGCGCTTTTGCATTTAAGAATTCTTCACTCATTTTTTACTTATTCCTCCGTTCTATTGTTTTTATCCAAACATTTCTAATTTGAATCATTTTCATTGACTCATTTAAGATTTAAAATTTTTATAAAAATTTCTATATATATTAATAAGCAATAACTTTTCTTAAATAATATTGTTTTATATTAATAAAGTTTTAGAAAATACCATATTAGTTTTGATAATTTATTATAATATAGATATCATTATTAGTATAAAAATATTTTCGTATTTTTCCTATAAAAAAAGCGAAATTTTTCAAAAAATTTTTCAAAAAAATAGATAATAAAATAAGTTAAAAATAAAATAAGTTAAAAATAAAATAAGAACAACTAAATTATATATAGAAATTTAAACTAAATTCTTAATATTAATCCCAGTTATTCTATAAAATTCTTTGATGAAATAATCAATTCTAAATTCTGGTTTTATACTATATGTTGGAATCCGAATTAAATAAAAATCATTATTCTCAAACTTACTGAAAACTAAATCCTCAAACTTATCACGCTCTAGTAAACTTTTCCATTTTTGACATCTATCTAACCATTTAGGAGATCTTTTTTCCCCACTAAATCCTGACATCCCTAAAAAAGCTTCAAGGCCATCCTCAGAATTTTCATGCTGTATTCCATCGGACTCTACCGCTAATTTTATCACTCTGCCTTTAATATTTATTATACCAAAAAAATCTAATTTTAATAAATGAACACTCATTTTTTCTTTAATGTTTTCATAATTCAAAATTGTCTTTTTTATATCTTCCTCTGAAAAAATATCCAGTAGGTTTTTTTGAGATTCAAAAATGTTTCCAAATATTTTTCTAATCATTTCACCCGTTAGCTGTTCATTTTTATAATTATTACACGATAGACAACTTTGATAATAGTCCTTATCCTTAAAACATATGATAGAATTAAGCCTTTTAGTAGAAATGTGATTATGTTCTAAGCATTTTACTTTCACTCGAAGCTTGCTTGGACCCGTTTCACCTCTATTCATTATTTTCTCAATCCACTCAACCTGATTCATTAATAATTCAAATTCTCCATTTTCAGCAAGAGCTGATTCTATGCCACGATATGAAGTAGTTAGAGTCCCAAATGACATTTCATAAATAGTATTAACAATAAAATCGATTTTATATTTCTCCATTAAAGAATGGAAATATTCTGGATTGAGCCCCCAGTTCTCGGCAAGAGTTTTACAATCATTCTCAATCAACATTTTACAAATCTCATCCTTAATATATCTCCTACTCTCTCTTTTAGCGGTTTCTGTAGTCATTCCAATAGTTTCACCTATAGAAATATAAGAATGAATGTTATTACCCGTTAAGAAATACTGAACAAGATGTTCATTAATTAATCTAGACATTATCTCTGAAGGAAAATCACCTAATTCTTTAAATTCATTCATAAATGGTTCAAGATCACCAAAATCATTTGTTATTTTCTCCTCAACTCTTAATAATGATGAAGTTGGTAAACCATTTTCACTTTTACTCCAAGCTGCAATTGTGTCTCTATTAAAACCTATGAAATTTGCTACTAATGAATTAGTAATTCCTCCCCTGCGCCGAAATTTATACTTATTATATTTTCTACTCCAATAAATTGAATTATGTATCTCTGAGTCCTTTAACTTTAAATTATTCTCATTGAATTTATCAACAGAATCTGGATAACCTAAAAATTCAATTATATTGTCTTCTTGATTAGATATTAAATTCTTCAATTTTGATACTAAATCCTTTGATTTAGTATTACTTAGCTCAACAGTAACATGTTTAGAAAAATCGGAAGGTTGGGACTGTTCAGAACCTTCTAACCTACTCTTAATATCCTCGATCCGCAGAACAGATTGCTCCAAGGGTCCTTTAACCTCGAACGGGTGGGGGACCCCCACATCATCGTAAAACTCGGCCCACCCCCTATCCCCAACGATCTCCTCGGCTAACCTTAGGGACGTCTTGGAGAGCCAGTTAATATACTGGACGGTTATCTTTCCGTGCCAGACCGCGTGTAAATTCTCCTCGTGAAATACCCTCTCATAATACCGCATCATGCCTGTTTTCGTATGACGGTTAAAAATCTCACTATAAAGGGTTTTATATTCTTCTGTACTTAAGGATCTCCCCAACTCTTTCTCTCTCTTATCCACTTTCTTCACCAGTTTTTCACACATATGCAACTCTTGGGCAAATAAAATTCGGGACTTCCGTATGGATTGTTCTTCAAATGGGTCAAAAGGTGTGGGTTGGAGATTTCTGACCGATTCCCCGCCCCATGCGGTAAGGTGTTCCACCGGAAGGGCGCGTTTTGAACCCCAATGAATCAATCCCAACATCGAGTCGGAAAAGCCCAAGTAACCAGGGTAAATTTCCGCGAAGAGTTGGGAGGCGAGGGGGTCGCGGTTGATAAGGGCTGTTTCGAGGGTTTGTATGTCCGAAAGGGTCCCCACGATGCAGAACTTGCCTTCTATACCCAACACCATCGCATTCTCGGTGTCCGCGATGAACTTGTTGACTATCCGGCTTTGGATATCGGGGTTGGAGAGACTGGAGGGTCGGGCAAGTCGCCCGACAAGGGTAGTCGATGAGATGTCGGCCACGCGTCCCGTCGCCCTTGAGATGTCTTCCCATGCACCGATGCGGGCTGCGTGCTTGTGGGAGCGTACCGCGTGCCGGTAGGTGCGTCTCACCCCGTAGCATATCAATGCCGCGCGGGGCAGTTCCAACTCCGCCATCGTGCCCTCTAGGATGTTGCCCATGCCGTAGAG
>CAZDJH010000141.1:0-8960 GCA_964505645.1 uncultured archaeon
CATCCCATAATAAGCTTTTTTATATTTTAAGCACTTAAGCCTTGAAATTCTAACAAAAGAAGAGGAATTGAATACTACAAAAAACGAAATCTGATCAATTCGATATTAGCAAGCCGTTTAAAGTTAAATAAAGATGAAAGAGATCCCATCTAAAGTGATCTAAACTATAAGGTCCCTATCATTTGATTCGATACTATAAGTTAAAACGGAAAGTCGCAACGGGTAAGAAAATGAGTATTAATAAAAAAAAGATATAAAAAATAAAGGTTTAAGTTCATAAAAGCTTTTTAGTAGAATTCGGTATCCATTATTGTAGTGGTTCTTACTAATTCTTGAGCCGCCTTTGTGGCTCTCATTACCTTCGCCATATCCCCCGTAATTTTGGCCTTTCCTGAAAGTAAAGCGCGAATTGGGTCCAGTTCTCCCTTTAAAATCTTTACCCAATCATCGTATTTGGCTTCATAGATATATTCTGCCTCATATGGGGGAGGCTCGTTACCGCTTGGTTCCTGTCCCTTTTCGAGGATTTTTATCTCTTCGCCCTCTTCAACTACGGAAGCCCCCGTACAATCCCCATGGTATAAGCCGATCCACATCTTTTTTTCTTCCTCTAAAGGTCCACTGGGTTTGATGACAAAAATAAAATCACCCTCCCACCACGATGCCGCTTCTTTATATGCGTCGTTTTGATTCAGTTCTTTCATATACTCTTTTGCCCATTCCTCTGTTGCGAACTTTGGCATTTTCTCATCACGTTTTATTATTTTTTTTTAATATTATTTTATCCATCATAGTTTAATTTATTTATCAATTTTTAGGTTGATAATAATATAGATATTGGTTATGAAAAGACAATTTAATATTAATCAATCGTTCTATTTAGAATTTTTTATTCAATCATATTAACCGTTCAGTTGGTAAATTATTAATACATAAAAATGAAAAAGAATGAAATAATCGCTCCTAAGGGTATAAATCTTAAAGAAACTCTTCGAGAGATGACTACTAAAATCTTTAAAAGGATTCTATAACCTAGTATCTCTATTTGAGATTAAAAAAAAGAAAAATAACAAAAAAATTATAATTGATCCAATTCCAATTCTTTCAATTTATCTTGACTTGGATAGCCGGTTTCTACATCCCAATCTCGGAACCTATAATAGAGTCTTTTAAGTTTTTCAAAGTCCGGAGACTTTCCCGCCGATCCACCCTCTTCTAGGGGTTCTAATAAGATTTGGGGTAATTGTTCATCTTCGGGCTTTAACCCCATTTTAAGGTTAAAAAGTCTCTTCATGATATATATTCGTTCTCCAGTTTCTTTAATGCGTTCAATATCAAAATCTAACCCCGTAGCAACTTGAATTACCCTGGCAATAAATGAAGGATCAGGGCTACAGAAAATACATATCACTAATGAATTGTACAATGCCCGATAATCATATAATAGAGCCGTATCTTTTACCATAATTTCATTATCACTACATCTATCAACCGATTCAATCCCTAAATCTTCGAAGGGCAGCCCTAATAGAGCCAAATACATATCGGAGGCACAATGGCAAGGTCCTCTAGTAGTTCCGATCGAATATGCAATCGCCATCCCCCACGTATGCCGGAGATCATGGTAAGGAACTTCTTGCCCTAAAGCTGTGGCGATTTCATCTTGGGAAATTTCAAACTTCTTACCTAAGGCGTCGGAACCTTCAGCTAAAACATCTCCGATCCCTTCTCGATTAGCAGTCTTCTTTATCATTTCTAAAGCTGGTTCGATTTCCCCCCATTTGGGCTCTAGTCCGTCAATATCTTCAGATGTTATATACCCTTTATTATATATATAATAGATGAATGCGATAGTACTTCCACCGCTTATTGTATCCATTCCATAATCATTGCATAAATGGTTGGCTTCTACAATGGCTTCGAGATTATCATTCAAAATTAGAGAACCAAAACTTACGATAGTTTCATACTCAGGAGCTTCTCTCTCTCCTTCAAAAGCGTACTCGCCTTCATCTACAGAAGCTTTATGGGCGCAGCCTATTGGGCAAGCGTAACAAGGATATTGTTTTGAATATATTTCCTGAGATGCGGTTGCTCCCGAAACTTCAAAAGCCCCCTCCCATTCTCCTTGGGTCCAATACTTTATAGGGAGCTCTCCTTCAACATTATACTTATCCACACCTGCAGGTGTACCAAGTGCTCCGAACATTTGAGTAGTAAATGATTTATTGACTGCATCTATCATTTCTTTAACACTTTGATCGAACTCCTCCGGATTAGCAGGTTCATAGCTCCTCTTAGGAGCTTTAACGGCAATTGCTTTTAGTTTCTTCGAGCCCATTACAGCCCCCATACCAGTCCGTCCAGCAGATTTATCCTCTGACAATATCGTCGCAAATTTGATGAGATTCTCGCCTGCCGGACCAACACACGCTACCCTTGTTAAATTTGAACCCGATTCTTCCTTTAATATTTCATGGGTTTCTATAGCCCCTTTACCCCATAAATGGGATGCGTCCTTTAGTTCCACCTCTTGGTCAGTAATATGAAGATAGACGGGCGAATCCGAAACTCCCTTAATAATAACGCCGTCGAAACCCGCCTTCTTTAATTCAGGACCGAAATAACCCCCGCAATTCGCTTCACCCCATATCCCGGTGTAGGGGGACTTTGCACATACCGCGAATCTTCCACTTGCAGGGACGCGAGACCCACAAAGCGGGCCAGTCATAAACATTAGAATGTTTTCTGGACCCAAGGGATCTGTATCCTCCTCAATTTTATCATACAAGTATCTAACAGCATAACCAGTTGCGCCTAAAAACTTCTCTGCTATATCCTCATCCAAATCAAGTTCGTTTATTTCTCGTGTATTTAAATCAACTTCCAATAATTTCCCAATAAACCCTTTCATTAATAATCCCTTTAATTTTTAAATTTTCTTAAGTTAATTTTAGCAATAAAAATAAACTTTTACTTTTACTTTTATTATAAGGTCGATTAGTTTTAAAATTTAATGTGTAAAATCAAAGAGCGATATGTTTGTTCAGATACAAAGAAGAAAAATCTCTTTTTCTAAATCTTTTCATTCAGTATCCTTAGTTAATTTTTTTTTGGGAATTAAAAATAAGAAAGAGATTTAAAGAATTAAAATGTTATAGGGAAAAAGAAAGTGAATTAATTAAATTTGAAGCGCCCAAAATATAGAATTATTCCGAAGTCAGAGTTAATTAAGAAATTGAAAAATGTTTTAAGAAGTCATACAGAAATTAAATTAGCATATCTTTTTGGCTCCTATGCGCTGGATCGTCAAAATGAATTTAGCGATATTGATATTGGAATTGTAATAAAGAATTCATTTAAACCGAATCACCTTTATTTTGCTGAGATAGCTTCGGATATTGAAGAAAGGTTTATTTATTCCATTGAAGCGGATGTTAAAATACTCAATAATTTAACCCCTCGATTTCTTTTTAAAGTAATTAATCACGGAATAATTGTGTATTCACCAGATAAGACTTTTAAAAACGAATTTGAATTGAAGGTAATTAAAGATTACTTAGATATAAAACCCTTACTTGATTTTTTTGATCAATCATATATAAATGAGGTATTAAGGGATGAAAATTGATAAAGATCTCATATTAATTAAAGCGATTCGAGAGATTAGATGAGTTATTATTAAAAATAAAAGGGTTTAAAACTATCTCTAAGAAAGAATTTTTATCGAATTATAAAAATTATTTTAGCGCACAAAGAGCTCTGGAAATCGCTATTAATATTTGTATCGATGTTGGGGGCATATAGTTTCTCTTAATAAATCCAATAAACCTGAAACTTACAGTCAGATCTTTACTGATCTTGATAATATGAATATAATTGAGGAAGAACTGAAGGATAAATCGATAAAGATGGTCAAATTTCGCAATTTATCATTTTTAATGCGAGAAAACTTTTTCAAAAATTTATAAAGGATTAGTCTGATTAAAATATGCTTTATGTAAATTTAAATGTGATCAGTAATAAAAAAAAAATAAAGATTTAAAGTAAATCCCATTTCACGATATCCTTAAGCGTGCCTTCCCGCGCATCCTTGGGTCTGAAGTTTGCCTTCACCTTTAAGCCCGTGAAATCCTTCTCTGTATCATCGGTGTTAATAACTCCTAAAAGCGCTCCATCAGTTTCGGCAATATCGATTAAAGCCATAATCTTTGGCGATTCCATCTTCTTTCCGTGGGCATTGATCGTTGCTACCGTATAGAGACGAATCGTACCTTTAGCGGGCACTTCCATCCAATTTTCATCGGGAATTTCTATAAAACAGTCCTCACAGTATAAACGGGGAGGAAATAGGATTTTTTCGCATTCCCCGCATTTTGTGGCCAGAAAACTGTCATTTTCCATGATATGCTTGAAAAATTTGTCCCCTGCCACGCCGCTTTCATAGAGGTAATCTGCTTGCATATTTCCCCGCCAATGCATTGGAGCAGTGGGATCGGTTTGCTTTTCTAAGAATGTCATTCACTCTCCACCTCCTAATGGTTTGAAGTATTTAATATCATTGATCGAGCCTTCTCGTTCTTCTTCCGGCTTCCATACCGCCTTTACTTTCATACCGATCTTTATCTCGTCCTTACTCATCTCTCCGAAGTAGTGCATGAACCCCATCGGCTTGGGATAAGCTCCATCAATGGAAATAACCCCAATTAAAATGGGTTCCTCGATTCGGTTCGCATTCGGGTCTAAATACGAGATTGAATAGGTATTTATTGTACCTGTATCCTTCAATTCGACCCAATCTTCGGTGGGCCCATAACAGTATTCGCAGAAGCTCCGTGGAGGAACAATAAGCCGCTTACACTTGTGACAATGCACACCTAAAATTTTTCCATTTTTTAGGCCTTGTAAGAATTTGCTCATTGCGTTCCCTAAGCTCCATGCGTATTGAATTTCTGGCTCCCACCATGTATAGGTTATCTTCTTATCTCGAATATCGGATGTTCGTACGTGCGTTCCAGGCGCATATTTCGGATAGGTCGGTTTTTCTTGATTTTTATTTTCCATTTTCTTCACCTCTTACCTCCTCATAACCATTACGGTTGACATTTGCATTATATCGCCCCAAGCTTGCCCTACGCCTATTCTTGGGTCATCGGGTATCTGTCTCTTCCCTGCCTTCCCTGCTAATTGCCAATAGAGCTCACATGCCTTTTGTCCCATTGTCGCAGCGATCGGATTTCCTACTCCAAGTAATCCGCCCGATGGACAAATCGGTAGGTCCCCATCTCTCTGAGTGACTCCTTCCCGTGTCAAGACAGGAGCCTCTCCTTTGTCGCAGAGTAGTAAACCTTCCATGTGATGAAGTTCCTTATAGTCAAAGGGATCATATGGTTCTGCGAAATCAATATCCTTGCGCGGGTTCGAGATACCCGCCATTTTATAGGCCATTCTGGCTGCTTTTGCCACATATCTGGGGAAATATAGGTCTCGATTGGTCCACATCGTACTGTCAATATTCCAACCTACCCCATCAACCCATACAGGGTTATCCGTGAATTTTCGCACAACATCTTCCGAACAGTAAATCAACGCTGCGGCACCATCGCTTGGTGGGCTTATATCGAGTCGCTGAACCGGCCATGCCATTACCTCTGAATTGAGTACATCATCTACCGTAATATTAGGGTCAGCTAATTGGGCACATGGATGTCCCACAGCATTTCGCTTATTTTTTACTGATACCCGGGCAATATCTTCCTTTTTAATGTTGTGTTTGGTCATATAACGGTTCATCTCCATCGCAAAAAGCCATACCAAGTTGGGATTTAACGGCCGGTCGAGTATAGGATCCCATATATGTCTAAATGCCGTCTGGGGATGTGGTTGACAGCACCCCATCTTTTCCTCCGCAACAACTAAACACACATCGGCTACTCCACTCGCAACATGCCACCATCCCGCAATTGGGGCAAAAACACCTGTTCCACCTCCATTAAAAACCCGTACATACGGTTTCCCGGCTCCAGCGGCACCATCCAACAGATTTTCGCCCTTCATATGAATTCCGTCAAATGCGTCTGGGGCAGAACCCATCACTACCATGTCAATATCGCTTTTCTGTATTCCCGCATCTTCCATTGCCATTTTTGCTGCCAGAAATGATAATTCCTTACCCGTTTCCTTCAATCTCCTTCGAAACAAGGTCATTCCAGCGCCAATAACAGCTACATCCTTTTTTATCATTTTTTATCCACCTCCTAACCCCTCCTAAATATTGCCACAGCTCCACTTCCCGATGGAATACCGCGCCATGCTTGCGCTAATCCTACTTCGGCATCTGGAACTTGTCGCTTTGCCGCATGTCCCCGAAGTTGCGTGACGATCTCGAGCGATTTCTGCAATCCGGTTGCCTCTAAGCAATTTCCTACACCTAAGCACCCTCCTGAGGGATTGACGGGCAATTCACCGTGAATTTCGGTTGCTCCCTCCTCGAGTAGTGTTTTAGCTTCACCTTTTCTTGCTAAGCCCAGCGCTTCTAAATGCTGAAATTCTTTATAAGTGAAGCGATCGTCTATCTCGGCAACATCGATCTCTTTGGTCGGTTGGACAATTCCCGCCATTTTATAAGCCATCTCAGCAGACTTTTTTGCGTATTCGGCTTCCATACCCCGTGTAGATAACCATGGAGTTTCTGAGCTCCAGCCAAATCCGTCTAAATAGATCGGCTCAATTCCCAGATCTTTGGCTACGGTCTCATTTGCTAACACAAAACATACCGCACCATCGACGTTGGGACTGATGTCCATTCGTTTCAAGGGACTAAAACAGTATTGAGACTTCATTACATGGTTCGTGGTAATTTTAGCTTCGTAAGCCGCATAGGGATTCCTGAACGCATTCATTTTATTCTTAACGGCGACTTGAGCACATTGTTCCTCAGTTGTGTCAGTTTCTTTAAGAAAATGGCGCATTTCCAATCCGGCTAAGAAGTAGGGGTGAACGCGCTCTGTCTCATCAGAGCTTCCAACTAAGGGCTTCGGATTTTCTTCCGGATATGATGGTAAGCCCGCATAATTGGGTCGCTCTACAGGACCAGAGACCGGTCGCTCGAAGAGCGGGTCCATTGCGTGAAGAATTACATCACCATAGGTAAGCAAATCAGATACCTTGCTGTGGGCCTCTATCGAGACTACATCCATCAAGCCCGTTTGTATCTGCATAGCCGCGTTTCCCAGGCCATAAATTCCATCCCCGCAAACCGTACAGCACGGCCGTAAGAGGGCACCTACTTGGTCGGGCACAAATTCATCGAAAATCGAAAAACCCTCCCAATAATCCTCAGCACACGTAATAAAGCTATCAATATCCCTCCGTGGATCAATTCCCGCATCAACATAGGCTCTCTGGCAAGCTTCATACATGATATCTTTCCATTCCTTATCTGGCGTTATAGGGTTGAAATCCGTAAATCCAACTCCGATAACGCAAACTCTTGTCATTTGTTTTCACATCACTTTTTTGACAATATTTTTTTTGATTAAAAATATGTATATAATTTATTAATTATATACTGTATTAATTAAATCTTAGTAATTTTAGTAATTTTAAATTAAATCAATTAGGTTTTTTTAGGTAAAAAAATTATAAAAAAATTTAGAAAAGATTTAGCTAAGATTAGGCTACATGATTCTCTGCTTTCAAGATATTTCTTGTTTCCCGGGAATTATGCTTTCTGCCTTGCGAAAATTCCAAATGATGGCATTTTCCAATACCAATTTTAAGTATAAAAGCCATGTTAATTAAAGCAATTAAAAAAGTTAAATCTCGTACAGAAGTGCTTGGAGGTCGTTCGCATTCACATCATAAGTGAAGGGATCTACGAACTCGATAATCTTATCCTCTAAGGGTGGATTCCACGATGGCGCGATGGTGTCGCTCACATTGACCGTAATGGTCGCCGTGGCGTTGTTCCCGTAGGGATCTTCGGCCTATACGAGCATCTAGTAAAACTCGAGGAGAAGCGAATTGTTGGCAAGAATACCGTCCTGCTCGTTGATGGAGAAGCGGGTGTCGTTGCGACCGTAATGGGCGATACCAGACAAGTCGGAGGCATTGAGGTCATAGCTGAGGGCGTCGCCAATCTCTACGGAGCGGTCTTGTGGGGGCAGGTCCCATGCGGGGCAGTAGTGTCCTCCACAGTTATGGTAATGGTCTTGAGATTGTGAATCGTCCCATCGGAGGCGTTTAGTTGGATAACATAGTCACCGAGTTCTAAAGAGGTCGTATTTTTCAAGACTTCCTAGGCGCTGATGGTAAAATTGTTCGTGTCGCCCACGCCGTATAGATCAGAAGTTCCAGAGGGAAGAATGGTATTAAAAGAGTTTGACAAAGTCGTATATTAAGAAAAGTGATCGATTAATGGGTCTACATTTCAGAGAGTTTTTAAAATATTTTATCTTTCCCTATATATTAATTAAATTCCCTAACATCCCTACACTTAAGTAGATTTTAATGGGCGGCGTTTTTGCAGTTTCAGATTTACACCTTCCGAAGCGAATTCAAATAAAAAAGTTTGGATACCCAATCAATTATTTAGAGCAAGTAGAATCACGATTAAAAGCATTCAATCCCCATTTATTATTAAATGCGGGAGACTTTTCTTATGAACATAACATAAGGAGGGGCCTTCCCCTTTTATATCGGATCAAAGCTTTCCCTGGCAATAAAAAGGTTTTTGTGGAAGGAAATCATGATACCTTTTTACACGACGAAAAAAACCGGGAATATATTAGAAATACTTTTAATACAAGCGAATGTTATTATCTTTCTGGAAGAACATTGATTCTTAATGTTGTTCCATTCCAAAAAGATAACATACAAGGAACAATTTCAGAATCTAAAAAAGTAGGTCTTTGTGGTGCTATGGGACGGATGGTCAATGATAGATCTTTTAATGAATA
>CAZDJH010000142.1:0-8935 GCA_964505645.1 uncultured archaeon
AGCAAAAAAGTTAATTAAGGTTCAATATTTATTTTTCTTGCTTTGGAAGTTAAGTATTAAAATATGAAATTTTTCTTCGTATCTCGAATTTTAAATGTAAAAAGAATTAAAGAAGTAATTTTCTCGAAATCTGATTAATAAATTATTATTAATTAATTACATTTTTTTTAATCATATAAATATAATAAATATAATTTATTTGAAAAAATGGTAAAATTCAATTCTAAAAGATCTCACAAAATTTTAGAGAGATTAGAATCACATGAAGAAAACTCACAAAATTTTAGAGAGATTAGAATCATATGAAGAAAACTCACAAAATTATCGCCATTTTAGTAATCGCAACTCTCACCTTAGTAGGCTCACTTTCGGGGTTATATATATTCATAACCACTCAAGAACAGCCTGTTGTTATACCCCCTGAGGAAACCTTACATGTAGGGTATTATAAAAATGCGCCAAAAACATTTCAAGACAGTGCAGGAAATCCAATAGGCATCTTCCCAGAATTATTAGAGTATATCGCAAAACAGGAAAATTGGGAGATAGTATGGGAAAAAAACGATTGGAGCATTTGCTTGAAGAATTTATCTGCTGGTGAAATTGACATAATGATTGATGTGGCGTATTCCGATGAGAGGGCCGAAGAATATGAGTTCAATAATATTGAAGTATTAAATAATTGGGGTCTAATCTATACACAGAACGGGGCAAATATAGAAACAAAAGCGGATTTAAATAATACAAATATAGCGGTTATGAACGACAGCATACATACAATTGGGGAAAATGGCATTTTAAATCTCACCGAGAAATGGGGATATGAGTGTAATTTCACATATTTTAAAGACTATCATGGGGTTTTTGAGGCTATAAGTAACGGAACATCGGATGCAGGGGTGGTAAACAGACTTTTTGGGGCCGTTCATGAAAAAGACTACAATGTTAGAGAAACATCTATAATTATCAATCCCAACCGGTTACTTTTTGCGTTTCCACAAAATGCAAAGCGTAATCCGATGCTCATTTCCAATATTGATGAAAGATTACTTGCTTTGAAAGAAAACACAGATTCATTCTACTACCAGCTATTAAATACCTATATTTACCAGATACCCGAATATATGTTACCCGAATGGTTTTATCCCGTGTTAATTATTGCAATTCTGTTAGTTGTTATCTTTATTTCATTAAGTGTTGTTTTACTATGGACGGCTGGTAAACTTAAATCAACGAATAGTGAATTAAAAAAACTTAACGAATTGCAATCCATCTATGTAGCCAGCATGAACCACGAATTAAAGTCCCCGTTGACGGCCATTATAGGCTTTACAGATATATTATTGAAGGCGCCCAAAGAGGCTGACCAAGAACAAGAAAAGGCTCTCAATATTATTAAGAGAAATGCAAATTATCTCTTGGAGTTAATTAATGATATAATATACGTTAGTGAACTTAATATTGGAGATAAAGGTATTAAGATAACCAAGTTTAACTTATCGGATCAAATAACAAATTTAAAAGAGGATTTTCTATCAGAGATAGAGAAAAAACAACTTAATTTGAAACTTGATACAATTCAAAACGCCGTCGTCAAGAATGATAAAAAGAAAATTAAAGAAATTCTAATCAATTTATTAGGCAATGCAATTAAATACACTGATCATGGAGAAGTTTCAATTTATATGGAAGAATTTGAAAGGGAATATCGTGTTGTAGTTAAAGATTCTGGAAGGGGAATTCAAAAGGAATATTTAGATAAATTGTTTGATGCGTTTTTCAGGGTTCCAACCCCTGGTGAGGGTAAAAAAGGGTCAGGATTGGGGTTATATATCTCCAAAAAGCTTGCCAGTCAAATAGGTAGTAATATTGAGGTATTTAGTCAATATGGAAAGGGTACGACCTTTAGGTTTACGGTTAGAAAAGGGTTTGAAAATCTCAAGAATTAGAATTAGCTCATGGAATTAGCTGCTCGCAATAACGGCACTTCACAAGACATTCCTTGGGGTTCAAGGGATTATGTTGTGCTTGCCCGTTAAAATCAATGGGAATGATAAAAGGCTTAGCTGTTTTTGTAATGATTTCAGTTTGCGTACGTTTGGTCCCCGATTTAGTTCTGAAATGGATATTAACAATCTGATCGATGATTTTCAAATTTTCAGCAGCTAAAAAAAAGCAACTGTTATATTCTCCATTAATCCGAAAACAGTTAATCATAAAGGGACAAACCCGGCAGACATCTTGAACGAGCTGGGGATTTTTCGTCTTAACCTTAATTTTCGCGAGATAAAAGCCTGTTTTCTTTAAATTTAAACCCGCTTGAACTTGAAGCATACCAGATTCCAGCAATTTATTTACACGCATTCCAATAGTAGGCTGAGTTCTATTAACTTTTTCCGCAATTTCGGTATGAGTAATATCTGAATTTTGTTGGAGGAGGGTAATGATTTGCTTATCGATTGCATCTAGGTTTTCTAACTCCAAGTTTTTTAAGATTAGTCGCCTTCGTTTTACGATTATTTTAAAATCTATTAAATAAAAAAAGTAACTTTACTATAAAATACTTGTGATTAACTTTGAAATGTTAAAAGTTATATGAGTAAAAAAAGAGGGTTTATAGACCCTTGGGGCCTTTTAGTTTTTAATATTATATATCCCTAAACTCTCCAATTCTTTTTACCACTTTTCGTATCGCCCTTAATCCTATTTCATCTTTTTGTACCCCTTCCCTTCCTTTATCTCTCGTCCACAAAGATGCCCCCAAATTCGCTCCAAAAGCCCCGCCGGATACCGTTATAACGTGGTTTTGTTGATAAAAGTCAAGGATGCTTCTAATGGCAATCTCTTGCCCCCCGCTTCGATCTCCTCCTATAGCAATAGCTCCTCCGATTTTATTTTTAAAAACATTGGGATTTCTTGCGACTAATGCTCGGCAGCGGTCCATAACGGTCTTGAGTTGCCCAGATAAATTACCTTGAAATACTGGTGTTCCAATTACTAGATAACTAGACCGTTCTAATTTGGGATAGAGTGATTGGACATCATCTTTATGGATGCAACCCTTTTTTTCTCTAATACAATAATCGCAGTGAATGCAAAATTTGATATTTTTTCCCCTCACTGTCCAGAAATCGGTTTCAAATCCGAATTTTTCTTCAATATATTTGAGCGCATATTTTACAGCAAACTCGGTTCCTTGATTTCTGGGGCTTCCGGAGATACCCAAGCATAAATTATTTTCCATTATAATATTAATTAGATTTAATTCGTTTTAAAATATTAGGAAAACTTTAAAATAAGAGTTATAAATAAATCTAAATATGGAAATTCATATAATTGGAAACAATGTTGCAGGTACTTTCACCGCGCAAAATATCCGAAATCATAGTGATGACGCTGAAATCCATCTTTATTCCGAGGAGAATTATGATTATTATACAAGAATTAAACTTCCAGAGATAATTTCGGGAGAGAAAAAATTTAATGATTTGATTGTGTTCAAGGAAGATTGGTATCAGAATAATAACATTGAAACCCATTTGAATACAAAAATTATCGAAATAGACCACGAAGAAAAATATCTTTTTCGCAAAGGTAATAACACACCCATACATTACGACAAGTTAGTCTTGGCCACAGGCAGCCATCCAAACATACCTCAAATTAAAAATGCCGAGGACAGTATTGGAGCAGGAGTTTTTACTCTTAGAAAATATCAAGATGCCATTAAAATTCGTAAGTATATTAATGACAACAACTGCCAGACCGCAATTATTATTGGGGGTGGGCTTTTAGGATTAGAACTTTCAAAACAAATCAAAAATAGTGGCTTAGAAACTCGGGTAGTAGAGTTTTTTCCTCGATTACTTCCTAGACAATTGGATTATGAATGTGCTGGGATGCTGAAACAAGAAGTAGAAGATATGGGCATTGAGGTAGAATTGGATGCAAAAACAGAATCTATATTGTATAATGGTAAAGTTGAAGGCATTAAATTGAAAAATGGTACCGTTTATAATGCGGATATAATTTTTATCCAAGCAGGTGTTAGACCTAATATCTCGCTTGCGAAAGAAGCGGGCCTTAGCATCAATAAGGGTGTTATCGTTGATAAATACCTCCAGACCAGTGCCGAGAATGTTTATGCTGTGGGGGATTGTATAGAATTCAACAATGAAACTTGGGGAATCATTCCTGCATGCATAGAACAAGCGAAAATCGTGGCATCAACGGTTTTGGGTGGTGATAAAAAGGTATATACTGGCACAACTCCCCAGAATACCCTTAAAATTATCGGTATTGAACTTACCTCAATGGGCGTACATAGTCCTGAAGAATTAGGGGGTGGATGGGAAATCCTTAAGAAAAAGGACCGCAATAATAATTGCTATCAAAAGATCGTGTTAAAAGATAATAAAATAAAGGGTGCTATTCTATTTGGGAAAAAAGATGCCTTTCCCTTTATCCATAAAAACATCGAATCCGAAGTTGACCCCGCAGAAATACGGAAAGCATTGGATGCCTATATCTTTAAATGTCAAAATTGCGGAGCAGAATATGATGAGGCCAAAAAAGGTATGGCCTTTAATGATTTGCCAGAGGATTGGCAATGTCCTCAATGCGGATCATCCAAGGATAAATTTGAAAAAAAGGAAGAGGTAAGAGAAAAGTGACGAATATCATTTATCGGTGTAAAATCTGCAATTATATTTATGAAGAGGGGGAAAAGGGTAAAAACTTTGAAAATCTAGATAATAATTATAGATGTCCTAAATGTCGGGCATCGAAGAACCATTTTATCAAAAAAGAGCTTCCAAAATAGGAAGTTTTAAGATATTGGATGACTTAGCTATAATTTTTTAATAACAAGTTTCTATTATTTTAATTGAAATATAGAAAGACTTAAATTCTTTTATCATAATATTCATTAAGGAATACTGACCTAACATCAGTCTTACATCCGCTCCAAATGCTAACCCCCGTAGTCCCTACGGGTGATGATGAACTTGGGTGTCATTCATTAGTTTCAATATTGTTTTTATTCCATTTAAATATAGTAGGGGTGCTGAATTAATGAGTTATGGAATGCGATTCATCACCGCCCTAAATAAAGGATGGTGCTTTCTCGCACACTAAAGGGTAATGTCTTCCTTAAAAAACCTCTAATGCGAAGGTTACACAATTCCGTTCTATTATTGTTAACTCTCTTTAAAGAGTTATAATGTTATTCCTATTAAAATGAATTATAATTTATAATCAAAATAGTTTTAAATTGAAATGTTTAAATATCATTAAGGAAGTAAATATTTAGGATTTCAATTTAAATAGAATTAGATAAATTAATAAATTTTAATGAGAGAAAATTATGAATTTCGAATTAACAGAAACCCAAAAGGAATTACAAAAAAAGGCACGTGAGTTCGCCATCAATGAAGTTCTACCGGTTGCTGCTGAGTATGATAAACAAGGAAAGATGCCCATTGATGTTATTAAAAAAGCATGGAAGAAAGGACTTCTAAATCTCGCAATTCCTAAGGAATATGGAGGCAATGGATACGGGCTCATGGAATCGGTTGTGGTCGTAGAAGAAATTGCCGCTGCTTGCCCCGGAATTGCTACCTCGATCTTCGATAATAATCTTGGAGCAGAACCCATTATTCTGGGTGGTAATAAGGAACAAAAAGAGAGGATTTTAACCGAGTTAGTTAATGAATTTAAATTAATCGCATTTGCCACTTCAGAGCCAGGGATGGGTTCCGATGTCGCAGGAATGCAGTGTAGAGCCAAGAAAGATGGTGATGATTATATCCTAAACGGTAATAAGTATTGGATCACGAATGCGGGTTATGCCGATTATATTTCACTATTTGCCACCGCAGACCCCGAGAAAAAGCACCGGGGAATTTGCGCCTTTGTTGTTCCTACTGATGCAGAAGGTGTGAAAGTTGGGAAACATATACCCAAATTAGGGCAGCGCGCATCAAATACTACCTCTGTGGTATTAAAGGATGTACGTATCCCTAAGAAAAATATACTTGCCAAACCTGGACGGGGTTTTGTATTAGCCATGCAAACTTTTGCACATACACGTCCCGCAATTGGAGCTTTTGCGGTAGGCACTGCGCGTTCTGCTATGGAATATTCAATCGATTATGCAAAGAAACGGGAAGCATTTGGACGTTCCATTGACCATTATCAAGCCATTCAGTTTAAGATTGCCAATATGTATAAAGACATTGAGGCGGCTCGTTTATTAACCTACAAGGCAGCGTGGGAAGCGGACCAAGGGATTGATAATAATTTAAGTTCCGCGTGCGCGAAGGCATTTGCATCTGATGTCGCGATGGAAGTTACCACAGAAGCTATACAGATTTTTGGAGGATACGGCTATATTAAAACTTATCCAGTCGAGAAACTCTTTAGGGATGCTAAACTTTTCCAGATTTATGAAGGGACATCTGAAATTCAGAGAATCGTCATTAGCCGCTTTGCATTAAAGCGCTACGAGCACGGAATGCCGAATTTGTTTGAATTACCGCAAGCGGATGTTGATTTTAGTGAAGAAGTCGGAAAAAAACCCAAAACTATCGATAAATCGAGCAAGGAATTAGGAGGTAAGTGGAAATGTAGCGTATGTGGATATGTATACGATCCCGTAAAAGGCGATCTCGATGGAGGCATTGAGCCTGGTACCCCATTTGAAGAAATTCCCGATGGCTGGGTCTGTCCAGTGTGTGGTGCCGCCAAAGAGGATTTTGTCAAGCTATAATCTTATTATTTTTTTTACTTTCATTTAATTGTTTTTATTTATTCGCTTTAAAACTCATTACAAATATTTTTTTGTTTCCTATTTTTACTTTAATTATCTTTTTAGAAAAAAAATATTTTATACTAGATGACTATGACGGAAAATAAAAGTGAAAATAAAAGCAAATACGATTTCAGTTTCGATTATATTCAGAGGAAATTAGAGGGTAAAAAGGATTCATATGGAATGCTAATGAAGGAGATCGTTCGAACGGGCATTTGCACCGAATGCGGTACATGTGCCGCTGTCTGTCCCGTTTTGGAGTGGGACGGATTGGCGGGGCAACCCAAGTTAACAGGGCGTTGTACCGGATGCGGCATATGCTATAATCAATGTCCTCGCACTATCACGGACCCACATCAACTTATAGGAGAATTTAAGACTGGCTATGTGGCAAATACCAATATTCCAGAAGTAATCGGAGGGCAAGATGGAGGCACCATTACAAGCCTTCTTTGCTATCTGTTTGATGAACATTTAATTGATGCGGCAGTCGTGACCATGAAAGACCCAAATAACCCTTGGCATCCAATAGCGCAAGTTATCACTAATAAGGATGATGCGATCAAGGCATCGGGCTCAATTTACTGTCATTCTCAAACGGTAGATGCCTTAATGGAAGCCGTTCGGGAGGATTTTCGATCTATTGCCTTCGTAGGGACTCCATGTAATATTGATGCTGTAAATAAGATGTTCAATTCTCCTGCGGGAATGCTTAAGTATTTTATGCGAGCTCATATCCTTACCATAGGCCTCTTTTGTATGGATTCCTTTGCTCCCGAAGCGCTTTATCCATTTTTCAAAAGGGATGGAATCGACTTAGAAAAAGTGGAAAAAATGGATATAAGTAAGGGCAAATTCCACCTATACTATGATAAAGACGCTGAACCCACAAAATCGTATAGGATTAAGGAGCTGGACAAATTTAAATCTTCAAGCTGTAATTTTTGTACGGATTTAACCGCTGAAAATGCTGACCTTTCAATAGGTTCCGTTGGGAGCGGAGATAAGAAGAATACTGTATTTTCGCGTACAGGAATCGGTGCGGAAATTATGGAAGATGCCGCTGAAAAGGGTTATATCGAAATTGAACCGTTCAATGCCATCAACTTGAATTCCGTATTCTATTTAGCAAAACTTAAGAAAGTATCCCAATATAACATTCAAAAGCGCAAGGTTTTCATCGTACGAGATATGGAAGAGGATGAGAGTGAGCCAAAAATCGAAACCACTAAAGAGGAAAAGGATGTTGATATACAACCCATCATCGATTCAAGGAGGGCATTGAGTGTGCGGAAGAAGGTAAATGAAAAAGACGAGACGCTGAAGCTTTCAATTACCAATACCATTGGATTTTTGCTCGAGGACTTGAAAATTAGAGTGGCAAGCGTGGATGATGTCTTCGAAAAGAACGTATGGGTCACAAAAATCAAGGAGTTGTTTCCGTATGAAAGCATAGAACTAAATTATCCCTTGGAAAAGGAAGATGGTGAGCTGAAACTTGGAAAAGTCCTATTTGAGGCATCTACTGATCAATATGGAAAAGTTTATTCTAAGACCTACAAACTGTCCTAAAATCGTACTTGCTTAAGATTAAACCATTTTTGTTCTTTTTTTTACCTATTAATTAATTAATTAATTGATTATATAACCGTGTAAAGTAGCGATATATAAACTCTAAAATTCATTTGAAGCGTGTCCCTCAAATTACTAAAAGAATGTGATAAACAAGGAAAGAATTGAAAGGACAAGAAAATAGCCATCAGAGCATTTAAATAGGTTGGATTCCGTATGTTACATAGGAAGATGGATAAGATTCGAGTAATTAAGGTTAAAGATGAGCGCTTGCAGCGCATCCGCACGGAATTGCGGAAGTTAATCGATAGATCTGTTTATGCTAAACGGAAAGAGCTACTGAGTAAGAAAAAAAGAAGAGAAAGAAACAAATTGGGATACGCCTTAAAGAAATCGATTTTGTATTGTAAAGTTTGCGGCTCCTACGAGTCCGATATGGCCTACATCCCCCGCATTGAGGGGTAGATTTGCGTCGCATGCACCGAAGAAAGGGGCTGGATAAAAGAGCCAGAGCTGAGAAAGAAGCTTACGATGACCAACGCGCAGATTCAC
>CAZDJH010000143.1:0-8933 GCA_964505645.1 uncultured archaeon
GGTAATCGGTTCCAACAACACCAATTCCAAACACTCTATCATTATCTGTTTAGAAAGCTATTTTAAACTAATACTACTTATCAAGCCAATCAACACCATCTGTGGTTCCAAAACCCATTGGACGTATTTCCAATCCTGTCATGTTGTAATATGTGTCAGTAATTTCATCGTATACAAGAGTAAGTTCATGAAGAAACTTAAATATTTTTTAAAAAAAAATTGGTGCTCACATTTGAGAGTCTTATCTTTTGCCTTCTATTTATATCTTATCAGTTCTATAGCATTATAAACATTCTAAGGTCGTCGAGCACTCTAACAGCGTCCAATTTAATTATCCTAAGTCTGACATTAAACCTAATCATCCTATTATCTTATTTAAAAATAAGGATTATCTCAGTTTTATTTTATATTATAAAAAGTGAATCAGAAAACGTTAAATATAAGAGGATTAATGGTTTAATATCAATTCTCATTTATTTACTTACCTTTATCTTTATTTTCATTATCCAAGATATTATAATAAATGTTTTTGGCGTTTTTACGATTGTGTTTCTCTTTCTCGTGAGCTATTTTGAACAGAAAAGAGGTTATGTTGGATCTGCCTTAGTAGGTCTTCTATATTTGACCTTAACGTGTATCATGTTAGGTTTAATTTCCTTTAGCGTAATCCCTTTATTTTGGAAAAGATTTACGCTTAATTTACAATTAACCATGTTTCTTATTTTATTATATCTTTCGTTGGAACCATTCAAAAAGTATAATCTTTTTGCTGAACACAAAATCATAATAAGTCAAAACTTTATCTCTGTGGTGTTGTTCTTTCTCATCTCATACTCAATTTATCCCTTCTTTATGGTTGGGGCAGATATTGTATTAAATATCTATGTGGCTGCCCTTTTATTTTTCCTCTCGCTTTTATTGTCTTTCTATAGACTATTTAATCTATTCTTCAAGGATGTCCATAGAAAAGTATTTAGTTCTGGAATTATCGCTAATTTCGCTATGTTGGATTTATTTATCTTATTAACAGTCCATCATTTATTAAGATTTCAATATAATATCATTCTTGATTTTTACACTACGATCCTCGTATTTGGTCTCTCTTTTTTTATCATTTTAATGGCTTTTATTGAGCTTAATTCTCGGTTTGATATCGTCCAAGATGGTCTTCATTACCATTATTATACTATCTGGGTTCTGATCCCTTTTATTTTTGTATTATGGCTATGCATCACCGTTTTATATACCTTGGATTTATTCATCAATATATTTGGGTTATCTCTATTCTTAGTCTCTCTATTATCGGATATAATCTTTCTCTGTTTTGCAGTTCAGTATCAGGTTAAATTTGGGCTGAGCCTTAAAAAAATTGTTTTAAAAATGTATAAACAACTATTAAATGCGAATACGTACATAGTGTCCTTCGGGTTAGCAACCATAGTTTTTCTTATTTTATCTCTTATTCCATCTTTTGATTTTTTCTTAATAATCTTTTTTTCACTATTAACCCTTTCTTTAACTACTAATCTCTCCTCTATTAGTGAAAATGTTTCTGTTCAGAAATTCTGCTTGTATATAAACTCTCTCTTTTTCTTCTATATAGCAATTTTGTGTGCATATTTATCTGTTCTCTTTGCGTATGGAACTTTTTATATAATTCATCTACCTTCAATTGGTTTCAGTTTTATTCTTGATTTGCCTATTCTGTACATCAGAGCTAAGATGAAGGCAAAGAAAACAGTCAACACTTTACTATGGGTAAATAATATTCTATTATCTTTGTTATTAGTTAGTTTTCCTTACATCATCGCTTTGGATTTGATAAGATTAGGCTTTATGGTGGACTTTCTCACATCCTTTAATTTTAGTATATTTATTTTACTTGTTGAACTATTAGCCTTTTCCGCTATAATAAAAAAATTAGGTAATAATCAGAAAAAAATAAAATATATCCAGGAATCAGAGATACTTACCTTAATTATCTTAACGGGCACTGCTATATTCTATTACTCTTTTACACTCCTCTCTGGATTATATCTGGGGATATTAATTCCATTCATTATTAGTTCCTGCTTTTTATACATACCTCTTATCATTTCCCATAAGAGATTACTTTTTAATAGAAAAGTAATAGATAATCTAATTTTATTCAACACAATATTCTTAGCTGCTTGTATTTTAGGTATTCCGACATCAATAGCCGTAGAATTTGCGAATCAGGGCACTTTTATTTCGCCACTATTCATTATTGTGCCTACTTTATCAATCTTATTTTTATTCGGTAAGCTAATAACGTACTTAACCCAAACAATATCTATTTCTATTAAATTGCAAGCATTTGTACATATAGCTTTAATAATAAATTGGTTTTTTATCTCATTTTTTCTTTCCCTTATAGTTTACAGTGAATCCTCTCAATATTTATCAGTTTCAATCTTTAATGCGAATTTCTCAATTATCATTAGTATTCCCTTATCGCTATTACTTTTCTTTTGTATAAATCTTCATAATATTCAACTAATTCGATCATTGAGGGCCTTTTCGGAGACTTCTCTAAAACGAGATCGATTGAAATTAACAATTAATCAATTTCTACCTTACTATTTATTTTTTAATTTTTACGGCGTAATAATTTCATTTTCCTTTATTTTAAGCTTTAAATTTTTAGATATATCGGTCTTTTTACTAGAACCCTTGAAGGTTCTAAACTTCTTTCTCATTTTCGTTCTATTCTGCGGATTATTCAATCCACTAAATGTTTTATTTAGTCGAAATCAGTCTTATAAGCCTCTTAAAAATAGGATTACTCTTTTTTCGATTTTATCGCTATTTTTTAGTACTATCATCATATATATCGAATTATTTTGGTCAATATACCTTTTAGAAGTGGCTTCCTTGACCAACTCGTTAATATTATTTATTACTTCACTCCTTTTGGTCGCAATATTTTGTTTTCAAAAATGGGAATCATTTAAGCAAGACGATCACTTCTTGCAGTCCTTTTATTTATCAAGCATTGAAATTATCTTTGTCTACCTAAGTATTTTGTGGATTGGCCCTATTTTTATAATCCCAATGATTTTTTTGCTAAACATAATCTTTTTGTCCAAAAGAACGATTAAATCAATGAGAAAATGGATTCTCTATCTAATTTTGAGTCTTATTGGGTACTTAAAAATAATTATTTTTACTGAAAAATTGAGTTTATTCGCTTCACAAGCAAATACCCCCTATGGGGTTTATATAATTCTCTATTTTATTAACCTTATTGCGATATTTGGATGTTCAATCCTTATTAATAGAGAAGAGCAAAACTCTGGGGAGAAATTTGCTTTAAATCTAATTATCAGCGCTTTAACACTTACCTTTTTGCTGAGTTTCACTAATATACTTCTAATTTATGGAGTCACGGTTTCTGCTTTTCTCTTTTTATTTCTTTTTGGGGTAGATTACTATATCAAGGGCGATCGTAAATATAAATTATTTATTAAACCACTTGTAATCATTTTTGTTTTCAATTTGATTAGTTGGATTTCCTATACCTTTCTTTTTGTTAACCCTCAATTTAATGTCTTTAATATTATTCTTACCTTTTCGTTAACTATAAGTATAACTGCCTTGGCTTTTATAGTAACTTATAAAGACTTAGTTGAGCCTTTAAGGAAGACGTTTTTCTTTGTTTTTTGCTTTTCTCTTACTATATTTATTCCACTATTTGTTTATACCCTATCCGTATCATATTTTCAAGTTTCCTTCTCAAACCCGATTCTACTTATAATATCTATAAATATAGCATTTGTCTTAACTTATGTCTCCATTTCAATCTATTATTGGGAAATATCTTGGGAAATCTGGAGGGTTGGATGGTATCTATGGCTAATAATTCCTATAGTAAATTCTTTTTTGATTAATCGGTTGATATTGGGCATAGACCTTTACACAGAGGCGGTTAAATTCTTCGGTATGTTTGATTTAACGGGCTCTTTTATATTCACTTTTATTATTTCCACATTATTTTATATTCCGGTCTTTTACTCAAAACTTAAGAAATACTTTTATGAGATTGTTATTATGATATGGTCAGAATCTTTATTCTTGACTTATTGGATTGCCCACAATCTCTTTTGTCATAATATTATTCTTTCAAACCTCTTTTTTGGGCTCACCTCTGTATTTTTAATTTTACCCATTATTTGGAAATTAAAGTTTTGGACTCTGTTATCCTTTTTATGGTTGGCTTTAACTATCTTAA
Organism: uncultured archaeon; assembly: GCA_964505645.1. GTDB lineage: Archaea > Asgardarchaeota > Lokiarchaeia > Sigyniarchaeales > SOKP01 > TEKIR-8. Next base: position 4,253 of record CAZDJH010000143.1, read on the forward strand.
ACTGTAGTTTTCTAAGTTATCTTTTTCTATCTCTTAACTTTCTTCCGGAACTAGTAATTTCAATTAATATCATCGTGGGAAGTATTTTTTTATTAATCTTTTCTAGATTTCCTAGTGTTGGAAAAAAAAAATCCACAAGATTATTGATTTTCTCTTATTTTACAACCATTTTGGGTATTTTCCTATTTATTTTCTTTATTTTCCTTCAAATTTTTCTGAACCCAATAATTTCAATGAATTTAGCCTTTTTAATTATTACGGGAACACTCTTTACTTCAAAATATATTCAAGTTAATAAAAAAATTACTCGTTTTATGATGTCCCTAATTTTTATAATAAATATATCAAGTTTTGTTTTCTTTACGTTTATTATAATCCCTGGAATGCTTCTCTTCTCTTTATTTTTTGCTGCCAGTATGTTCTTCGGGTCCCTTTTATTATTTAATCATTTCGGGTTTCTTTTACTAATTAGGAAATTTAACTATGCTATTTTTTGGGTTCCATTGGGATTCAGTTTGTCGCTCTGTTTTACTTTATTTCTTTCAATATTCATCCCCTCCAATATCTTTTTACTAATAGGTTTATTGATTTTAATAAATATCATTTTCCTTCAAAGGATTTTGGACCGTTTTGTTTTCGGGGTTTTCTTTCTTTATCCTCTTTCTTTTGCCTTCCTTCTTCTTGAGATGGTGGTTCTATTTGAATCTCTGAGTAATTATCTGATCTTAATATGGTTAATATTTTATCTCGTAATATTACAATTGCTTATCAATGGCTTTCATTATTTCCTTATAAAATCAGAAACAAAGGTTAACCCTTTCCTTCATATCTTTTTTATGGATCGAAGGAAGCTTATTTTATTAAATATTATCTGCTTTTGCCTCTTTTTCTTAAATCTTTCTTTATTATGTTCACTCTTAATTTTCCATGGCACATTTTTTCACATATTTGCCTTCTTTATCCTCTTTCCCTTCTTTACTCTCCTTAATTTATACTATGCTAAAATTAATAGCAAAATTATTGATTATGAGCATATAAATATTGTTCTAGAATTTGGCGGTTGGATTCTCTATAGTATTATTCCCGTTTTTTCTGGCTTATTAATCTTTTTCCATTTTCTCTCTCCTTTCATCACCTTCTTATATACAATAAATATATTCTTTCTTTCCCTTTTCTGTATGTCATTTATAGAAATTTTCTTTGATAAGTATGTTTTCAAATTCCTATCATTGAATCAAGACAGCCCATATTCTCATAAAAAGATACTTTCTCTTTTAGGATATTTAATTTATCTTCAAATCGATTCCATTACATTCTTGCTAATGGTTAATTACATCGGAATTCTTGAAGCTTTAATTATATTTATAGTCATGATGAGCCTAATTCCCATCAGCGATATATATTTGTTTAATCATTTGGGTAAGAGGCTTAGTTTCTCAATTCTTGCTTGTATTTCTTTCATTTTTTCAATATTAGGACTAATTTTATTACTCTCATATTCTTACTCTTTTTTATTATTCATAAAATTGGATATCTTGGCCTTTATTAGTTCCCTATTCTTAACGAATTATCTTTATACAAAATCAAAATCACTTAAATTTGAGAGAATAGAGGCAAATATTCAAGGGTTAATTGCTCAAGAACGCATTAATAATATTCACGAGTTCAGAAAAAGGTTAATTGGAATCTCTTTTTATATAACACTTATTACTTTTATTCAAGAGGCGGCACTTCTTATTATTGGTGCTGATAATTTGATTTTTAATATCTTTATAGTTAGTATGAGTCTTTTCGTTATTTCAGGTGTTGATAAATACTTTCTTACCTTTTTTGGACGTGCTTCAGAATACTTTATGGCAGGGTCTTGGATTTTCTTAATGATTATATCAAACTTATTGATAACAAATATTTATTCATCCGTTGCGCCCGCATTAATTTTCAAAGCAATTCCGATGATTATTTTTATTTTAAATATTGAATTAATTTGTCTCTTTGAATTATTAACCTTTTTGAGCTTCATTGAAAAATCTTTACTAAAAATCAGAAAAAGTTTGATCAGAATCATATATATAGATTTAGTTTCTTTTCCCCTCTATTACTTAACTTTCAAGTTTCTTATATTGGATTTTAATCTTTTAATCCTTTCATTAGTTTTGCTTACTCTAATATCTAAAATAGACGACCTTGCCGCACTTAAAGCGGTCAATCAAAAAAGTAGGTCAAAAATACTTAATTATACGGTATTTGTCATCATCCACTTGATTTCAATTGATTTACTTCTATTTTTAGAGTTACTTATTCGCCCTCTCTTGCCAATCTTTCACCTTCTCTTCAATCTAAACATTTCTTTATTGATTTTATTTATTTTATATGCTTTCTTTTTTAAGATTTTTAAAACCCATTCAAGGGGCACTTTTATTTTTTGGAACTTGATCTTTATCTCATTTAGCCTCTTAATTTTTCAACTTACCCTCTATTTAGACATTTTCCCCTTGTTTTTCGGTCTTGCTTCTTTCATTGTCCCCCTTCTCTTATATCCATTTATTTTTTTAATGGAAAAGTTAAGAAATCTTTTTAATGTGATTTTGGAAGGCATTAATGTATTTTTTAAGACCATAATTAGGAAAATAACAGATTTTTTTAACAATTTAAAAGGACTTTTCAAACATTTAATCGCTAATTATTGGATATACTTATTAGCAGTCGTTTGTATGATTATAGATATACTCTCAATGTTAGTTTTAATATTTATACTTAATTTTAGTTGGTTCAATTCAATTTTAACAAGTGGAGGTTTTGCTCTTTCTATTTTATTTTCCATCTATTCCTATAAGAGCTCCATAGAAGACCCCAATAAAGCATTAAAATTTAAAATGTTGTATTTGGGCTCAATTTGTAGCACAATTTTAGGGGTAATATTCAACTTCCTAAGTATAGAATTCTATTTAATTGCATTTTTCTTATCATTAGTGATTTTAGGGGTCATCATATTACCTTATATATATTATAAAGAAAAAAAGGAAGAAATTTCAATTAAATGGCGCTTTTTTTCGACTATAATCTTCATATCAATCTTAATCATCACATTTATCTTAATAATAACTACGATTTACAATAGAATTTTTATATAAGAACCAAAAATTAATAAAAATGAAACTTATTAATTTATTAATTAATTAAATAAGTTTTTTTTGAAAGCCTATACAATTTAAATTATTAAATCACGGCTGATTAGAAGAGTAAATAAAATAATGAAGTTAACTGAAGCCGATAGATCCGACATAGAACCCACAATACCTATTGCCTTATTCAGCCCGAAGGGGACTCTAATTCACGCAAATCAGCCGTTTCTAAAGTTATGGAATCATCCCGAATCAAAATCCTCAGAGTTTAACCTATTCCAAAATATAATAATTCCAACTGAATTAATTGGCAGACTTAAAGATGGAAAAAATATTAATTACGAGCTTCAAATTAATCCGAATCAAAATGGCTCCTATTTGTATAATGAAAAAAACACCCTAAATACTCATGTAAACTATTTCAATATACATATTTCTCCTTTTAATTTCGATCATAAAGAAGGCCATTATTTCATCCTTCAAATCGAAGGCATTAAAAAGGAACTCGAAATGAATGATATGAGTATTACATTCTTTAATTTGTTTAAAATTCTATGGGCAAATTCAAGAGAGGGTATTTTTATAATTGACAATGATTATAAAATTATTTATGTAAATAAGAAATTCAGTGAAATCGTCAATCTGAGGATTGTTGAAATCTTGGGGGAGGATATCCGAACTTTTTTTACTAGTCCCGATTTTGAAGATCTTATCAAAAATGTGGATGATTTTCAAGCCGAAAGTGACCAGTATGACTATGAATTCAACATTTTAACACAGAATAATCGAGAAAAGATAGTCAAGGTTACCTATTTAGAGAGTCATGAATTACAAGACGGAAAAAAAATTTATGCTCAAGTACTAGACATCACGGATCAAAAAAGAGCAGAACGAGATCTCGCTGAATCTGAAGCAAAATTTGAAATATTGGGTAAACAAAATTTAATAAGTATTATTATTCTGCAAGATAATCAAGTAAAATACGCAAATGAACATTTTGGGACCGGTTTGGGGTATTCTAAAGATGAATTTCGAAATTGGAACTTTAAGGATTTTATTAATATCATACATCCCTCAGATAGAGAACTAGTACTTACCCAATCAAAAAAGAAGCAGTCGGGTGCTAAAGATACTATTAATAATTACCAATTTAGGGCAATTCATAGGGACGGTCATATTGTATGGAGGGATTTATATTCTAATGTAATTAGTTATAAAGGAAAGCCTGCCATTTTGGCGACTTTAATAGATATAACTGACTGGAAAAGAACCGAAAAGCAATTAAAAGAATCGGAAGAAAAGTTTAGAAAAATTGTCGAAATAATTCCCGATTTGTTTTTTTTGGTTGAAAAAGATTCAAAAGTTATCGATTATCAAGCCGCCAGGGAAGAATTATACTTAGCACCTGAAAAATTTATGGGAAAACCATTAACGGAACTATTACCTAAAAAATTAGGATATAAAGTTCAACAAAATATTTTTAAAACGTTAAATACTCAAAAAAGTCAGGTTATAGAATATTCCCTACCAATAAATAATAAGATGAGATATTATGAAGC
>CAZDJH010000144.1:0-8926 GCA_964505645.1 uncultured archaeon
AATTAGAATTAGAATTAGAATTAGAATTAGAATTAGAATCAGAATTAGAATTAGAATTAGAATTAGAATTAGAATTAGAATTAGAATTAATTAATATTTTAGACCAAGGATAGGTTTAAAAATATGTGCTTGAGGTTAAAGGATTTTCCCGCAGATAAAGAAGGATCACCGAAACACCGCGGCATTCCACCCCCCAATAAAAGTGGAATATAGGTATACTATCCGGAATATATCTTGATATGGAACCTTAATCTTAAGAATATTAGTTAACTATATAGTGAAGTAAGAAAATTGATCACTTTTAATTGAGTGAATTTTTAATTCTTATATTTTGACTGAAAGTAACAACTCATCAATCTAAAGCCGACAAAAATCGTGGCTATACAGATTCATTTAATGTCGGAAAAATGAATACCATATTGTCTTAAAGATAATCGCCTTTTTGGCCATTTTTGATGAAAAAACCGCATTATTTGAAGGGTGTTGAATACATTATCCTCCCCGACAAATTTAGACGTGATATAGAGAGTATTTTTGTCGCCGTTATTTGAAAGATTTTTAAATTTCGATTGATTACTTAAATTCTAAAATACACTCAATTAGATATCTATTCAATTTTAGATATTTCTATCAGTAAAAATTAGAAGGAAAATTAAAAATTCGGATTGATCATTTTTTTATTTATAAGAGGGGGGGATCTTATGGTAACAATCTAAATGAAAATATGTAAAAACACTAAAATGAAAAAATTTAAACAAGTAAGTTTCGCCTCAATATGCACATTGACTATCGTTTTAAGCGGTCTGCTTTTTATGACGAGTTTAACGACAATGATACCCCCCGATTCTCGGTTTTCCGGAAATCTTCGGGGCTCTCAAGGTGAATTTACCACAAACCAGATGTTCGACCGGGTAATATCCGATTATATTGATGACTATGAAGATGAAGGGTTCTTTATCTCGGAATACGAGCCTTCCCTTCAAGGGACATACTATGCTCTTTCTACACTTCAAGCCGTAGGAGGTTTGGGTGATGTCAATACCACACAAATCACCGGGTTTATCTTAAGTCATTACAATGGAACGAGCGGCTTATTTAGCGATGACTATTCGGAGCGCTATTTGGATACGGATTCCGAACTCGATTATTACCCATTAAGTTCGCTTTTACAGGTAAATGCTTATGCGGTGCTTTCATTAGAGATCCTAGGAGAATTGGACCTGATTGACGCCTTAGCCCTCATAGATTTTATGTGGGAGTGTTATGATGGGTCCGAAGGGGGGTTTATCGGACAACAATACGATGAGGGCCTCCATTCGAATTTTAAGATAGCTACCTTGGCTAATACATATTATGCCGTGAAGGTGCTCGATACATTAATGGCGTCATGGGCGGATTACTCCTCGGAGCGAGATGCAATAGTTACGTTTATCGGTTCTTTACAGAAATCCGATCCGGGGAGTGATTACGGTGGGTTTTCCAACGAAGAGGGGCTTATGTTAGATTCCTTGAAGTTATGGGAGCCCAACTTATTATCCGCTTATTACGCCCTCAAGACCCTGAATATTTTTGGTATGGTTGACACCATCAACGTAGACGCCTTCCACGCCTATTTGGACCTTAGGTATGATGGCGTCTGCCACTACTTTAAAATGGCGAGCCTTGAGCAATATAACAACCGGTCATTATATTCCGCTACTGCGATAGGATTAGACCTCGGTATTCTCACGGGTTATTCCGGTATGAACCAAAATGGAATTGTGGACTTTCTCATGATGAAACGTAATAGCGTTGGGCTATGGGATGTCAGCACTGAATACCCCTTGTACGAGTTGATCGATACCTTTCAGGTCATTCGGTCGCTTTCTGAGGCGGGGCAGATTGATCAATTAAACGCCTCTCAAAAGAACCAAGTTATTGACTCCTTGAAGCGGTTTGAGAACACTCGCGGATATGGTTTTACCTCCAGGGAATATACGAAGATCGAGACTCTATATGCGATCGTGAACTCATTTAAATTATGGGACCGCATCGGAGACCTCCCCATTGGGGACCTCTATGGGTTACTTACCGATGCGTATTTCACCTCGGGCTCTATATCAAGCAAAGGATTTCGGGGCTATAGTAATTCGGAAGGGATATACGGCATATTTCGCTTGAAACCGATTGAGTTTTTTAGTTTAGGAACAGAGCGCCCCCACGGGTTCATAGACCATAATATCAACCATAAGTTCAGTTATATGGCGTTAACCACCTTACAATTGCTGTATAAGCTGGACGATTTTGAAAATAACTATCACCTCGATGAGATTGTGGATAGCATTGTTGGCTCCCAGATTTTGGACTCCGGGTCTGACTATTGCGGCGCCTTCCTTCCCGTTGAACATCTAAACATCTACCCCATTGACACCCAAGAGAAGTTCTCCTTTTTCGATCATGCATATTATGCGATTAAGACACTTGAGTTTCTCACCACGTATTTAGGAATCGGCGGTGTAAATGATACGGCGGTTGACCTTGATGCTTTATTATTTTACGTGCAGGAAAATATTGTTGAAACCACGGAAGTTCAATATTATCAAGCCGTATATGTAGAAGAAGGCGCCACCGAGCGATTATTGAAACACACCTACTTCCTTGCGGACCTCTTGCTTACAATCGACGACTATACCTTGGATACTCAAAAAATTAAAAGCTTTGTACAACAAAACATCGATTACACCAATATCGAAAACATCTATTATTGCTATCGGTTGGACAAGTTGCTTTCACTGGGCATTAACTTTGACTTGGGCTTGTCCCAATCCTTGGTTGACGGCATTTACAACGAGACCACGGGGCAACTATTTCTCACCTCCGACCAGACACGTTCACATCCCGAGATCTTTTATTGGCTCAGTTATATGGCAGAGAACAGCGAATTTGAGTATTTACTCTCGTATAATGATTCTATTCAACTGAAAGGGCGAAATACCTTTACGGTGACAGGCGGCAACATGGTACTCGAGAATTTGGATAATTCACACGATATAGAAATCGAAAGCGCGCTTTTGGGTACTCACCCGCTCTCGTGGTATAGCGAAGGGATATACAATTGCACCGTACAAGTTCCGCTCGATTCGGACGCATATCCCTCGGTGCACGGTCAGGTGAATATATACGAGGGCTCTACCGTTATCGCATCGGTTCCATTCTCGTTTGAGACTTTCTACGGATTTAGCGCGGAGCATATGATGTATAATCACACCAATTCCAAGGAGATTTCCATCATTGCAAACCTAATCACCGACGAAGGTAATTCGGAGTTACCCAATGGGTCTGGCTTTGTTAAAACATATAAGGGTGGTGAATTCCTTCAATGTATTGTCTGTGATGTTGAGAATCAAGGTTCTTATTCACATTTCACATGCGACATTCCGCTACCCTTAAACGGGCAATACAGTCTCGATTTATACGTGAACGACGGCTTTAATGGAGAGGATCGGAAGGTGGGTACGTATACATTTTTATACGATGAAACTTCTCACGATAACGATACAGACCCGGACTCCGATCCGGACTCCGATCCGGATCCAGATCCTGAACTTGACCCCGAACCCAACCCCGATGGCGACAATTCTACCGCCCCTAAAAGGAACAGCCTTATTCCTTTGGTCATAGGTGTCTCGTTTCCGAGCATCGCAGTTCCCAGTTCTCTTGTCGGTCTCGTGATGTGGCGAAAGAAGAACCCTCCCGGCGAATAATAATCTTTCTTATTTTTTTCTTATTTTTTTCTTATTTTTTTCTTGTTTTTTTCTTGTTTTTTTCTTATTTTTTTCTTGTTTTTTTCTTATTTTTTTCTTATATGCTCCCGTCATAGTTAAGTGTTACTTCCATGACCTGCCCCACAAACGATTCAACGGATATTTTTATTCTACTGAAAATCGCTAAGGCACTTCAAGCATTCCGCAATAGGAATAAAGCGCACATGCGATTAAACCTAACCAAACTCTTTTCCTTGCTTAAGGTCTCCCCTGCGGACCGCACAAAATATATTCGCCTTATTTTCGAATTTCAGGAATTATTTCGGTATTGCATCCCGGGATACGTTTTTGAAAAATCAAGCAACGACGGAGATTTATGTTTGAAACTAAGGGCATACAAGGATGCAACCTCCTCGGAGGGTTCCCTCGAGCGGGGTGATGATATTACAACTTACAACTCTGATAACACCGTACTTAAGATATCAAAGGAAGATATATTGCTATTGAACGATATTATATATATATTCCAGCACGTTCGTCGGGGGAAGGGCTTTGATCCCTTGGGCAGTCGTTCAAAATTGGAACGCACCGTTCGGCGCTTCTACGGGGATTACCCGCCCCTCATTATGGTTGGTGAAGACGGTTCCTTATATCCCTCGAGGCTTGGACTTGAGTTGGGGGGAAAAATACACGCTTATCTGAAGACGAATCGGCTCCCATCGGAGATCTCGGTTAGGGGATGGCGCATTATCATAGGCTCAGTATAATATCGCTGTTAGAATGGAAGGTTATTTGATGGGTTATCATGCATCCCAAAAAGTATATATTATTCGGTCATTTTCGGTCATTTTCGGTCATTTTCGGTCATTTTCGGTCAGTTGCCCCTATTCTGCTCGCTTGTTCCCTCTAAGAGTCTCACCAGATACCCCAGCCCGTTAAAGCTATCTTTGAGAAACCCCTTCAGCTCATTATGATTCATTTGGGTATGTAATAACCCTTCTCTTAGATGTGTAAAAACGTAGCGAATGAAATGGGCCCGTAATCGGGGAAAACTCGCCCTGAAACTTCCTATTCTGCGATAATATACGGCTTCCTCGAACAATTGCAGTAAGCCGCCTTTAAGACGACATTTATGGTTTTGAGTGCTGTGATCGAGCAACTCTTCTATTTTTTTATGGATGAAATGTAACGATGTGAGCCTGAACTCGGGGTCGAACAATACGCATACATAAAATGCAAATTTGAATATTGCCTTGGTAATTGAGCGCTCCGATTTTGTAATAGTATAATCTCTATATTGCGCCTTGAAGCTTGTATTCAGGTGATAGAGGCTTCTCCGCAAGATATCATCGTAGTCGTAGCTTAATCCGGAATATTCGGGCAGCTTATCCCTAATATCTTTCCCGTATAAATGAACCGAGTTAAAAGGGTTTTTCAGCTCGATAATACTCCACTCGTAGTTTGAAAATGACTCGTGTCCAAACCTATTCTTGTCGCGGAGCCCCTCCAATGTATTAAAGAAAATCCATACCTCTTTATCATCAAACGTACCCCGCTCGAACCTTACTCGTGTCCAATCTCTTCCCGGTATATTTTGAAGGGAGGATACCACGGCGATGATATCGATATCACCCGCAATCCAATCGGGGGGAAGGGTATGGTCAAAATAACTGCCCACCCCGTAGACGGCAATCAAAGTGCCTTTATACCGATTTTTAAGGTCTCGGAGGAGGGGGGAAAGGTCCATTTTGCATCACCAATCACAATATATGTCGAACATAGATAAATATTACTTTTGGTTGGGGGTGAGATTTCAAGTATGTCATTAGGTTTTAAATTTTTTAATCTTTTAATTCTTTATATCCTTACATTCTTACATCCTTACATTTTTACATTCTTACATCCTTAAATCCTTATATTCCTATTTTTTATTTATATATTTGAATCGCATAGGATAGGTGATATAAAAAATGAGCGGTTCACATCACATATCTGAAAAAAACGAATTTTCTAATTTACAACACAACCAATTTTTGCAAAAAGACAAGCTGGAACCCCGAAAGTACCAATTGAGGATCGCCGCAGAATGTATCGGCAAGAATTCGCTGGTTGTGTTACCCACGGGACTCGGCAAGACCATCATTGCGGTTTTATTAGCCGCCGAAACATTGAAGTCATACCCGTCTAATAGTAAGATCATCATAATGGCACCCACGCGACCTTTAATTAATCAACATTATGACACTTTCGCCGAGTTTTTAAATATCCCCGAGGAGCAGTTTTGTGTTCTTACCGGTAAGACTTCACCGGGAGATAGACCTCAAGAATTCCAAAAAAACAGAATCTTATTTTTTACCCCGCAAACACTACGAAACGACGTGGCAACGGGACGCTACTCCCTCGAACATGTATGCCTTATGATATTCGATGAGGCGCACCACGCTTCGGGAGATTATCCCTACACCTATTTACCAGAGACGTACGTGGAACAGAACCCCGATGGGAGCATCCTCGCACTGACCGCCTCTCCGGGTGCCCAGAAGGAGAAAATCAACGAATTATGCGAAACATTATTTATCACCCCTGAAAATATTCACATCAGGTTACGAAAAGATTCGGACGTCAAACAATATATCAAATCTATGGACATCTACAAAATAGGGGTCGACCTTTCGCCGCTAATGGAGGATGCCAGGAAGGTCGTCAATATGGTCCTCGAGGAGCGGCTCCAATTTCTGGCACGTTTGGGGTTTATCGATGCCAAGACAGGAAAGCTTCACGAAAAGGTGATCCGAAAGGACCTTTTGGAATTAAATTCGAGTCTGGTAGGACGTGTTAACGGGGGCGGGGACAAGACCGGAGTTTATAAAGGACTTTCGGTGAACGCCCAAGCGCTCATCCTCTTCCATATGCTTGAACTGGTGGAGCAGCAAGGGTTAGATGTATTGCTGATGTTTATAGAGAAACTGAAACGCGAAGCAAGGCGTAAAAAATGCTCGAAGGCAAAGCGTATACTCGCCTCGGACGGCCGTATTCAGAGGATGTATATTGAACTGAAAAAGCGCCAGGAGTTCGAGCCCCAAAAATTGGTTCACCCCAAGTTTCAGGTGCTCAAAAAAGTTTTGGAAGACGAGTTCGGAAAGAACCCCGAGTCGCGAATCTTGGTGTTCGTCAAACTCCGAGCTTCGGTCAGAAATATCGTGAGACGGTTTAAGCACTCCAACGTCATCAAGGCCGTGCGGTTTGTCGGTCAAGCCACGAAATCAAAAGATGACAAGGGTCTCTCCCAAAAGGACCAATTAGAGATTTTGGATAAATTTAAGGCTGGCACCTACAACGTCTTAGTAAGCACCAATGTGGCCGAAGAAGGGCTGGATATCGCCGAATGTGATCTGGTCATCTTTTATGATGTGGTCGCCTCCGAGATCCGCCTCATCCAGCGCAAAGGAAGAACCGCCCGACATCGCGAGGGGAAGGTCATCATTCTCTATTGCCGCAACACCAACGACGAGATATATCTGAGGATCGCCCTCAATCGTTTACAACGTATGCAAAAAAACTTAAAGAAACCCACGGGAGATGATCCGGCCCAACGCACGTTGCCCATCTCAGCCGTAAATACTGCACCAGAATCGAAGCCTGAACATGAACCCCCTATTAGAAAAGCCCAATCCAATCTGGGTGATTTTGTAAGCAAGCAGAGGCGTGAGGAATATTCAGAAATATTAGAACAAAGACAAAGGCAGAAAGCAATGGAGTCGGGCCATATTAAGATAAGTTCCAAGTTAAAAATGAAATACGGGGTTCGCAAGCAGCTCAAAAAAAACCACATCCCGCATTCAGTTCACGAGTCAGACTTTCATATCATATTATACGACCGCGTTTTAGTGCAAGTCTTCGACCCCCGCGGGTTTGCCCCCATCAAGATAATCGCCATCAAGAACCACCTCAAGGAGCGCTTCGAATTGATCCTATATATATTCGATTTTATCGACTTTCATGAGGCTTTTGAGAACGAAAAGAGACTTTTACAGCAAAAGTTCTTGCGGTTTGCCAAGCAACAAAACATACAGCTTATCAACATCGACGAGCCCCAAGAACTTCTATTCATTATTAACAATATACGTTATGTACAAAATCAAAAAAAGAAGGGAGGTGAATAATGATATGACAGAAGAAGTTGGAATTCCGGATATAGTTATGTATCAATGTCCCGAATGCGGATCATATATGGAAGTAAAAGCGTCCCACATCACCGCACGATGTCCCTGTTGCGGGTTGAAGTATGTGGTCGAAGAAGTTTTTATGGAATACCTAGAGCCCGAAGATACCCTGTTCTTGACATCATTTGAGCTATTCGGTACCCGCAAATATCCGGAACAGAGGTGGAGTAATTTATGAGTGAATCGGGAGAAAAATGGCAGAGGGATACAACTGCGTATGTCATCTTTCGGTGCGCCGAATGCGGGCAATGTATGTATGTAAAATCCACGCAGAAGACAAAAAGATGCCTACGATGCCGTAAAACCTATAAAGTTCCCGTAATTCTCGATAAGATGGTAGTGGAAGAGGTTAACGGTATGACCAACGCGGTCGAACGCGTAAAGGAACTTCAGCACCAGTTGGCTTTAAAACAACTGGGAAACGAACCCGACCTTGCCACACCCGATAGTTTTGCGGTCGCCTCGTGCTCGCCCCGTAGGGGTAAGAGAACATCGGGTATTCCGTCTCAGAAATTGACGCCCCTAGAGCAACGTTTTTTAGCACTCCTCCGGGATGTTTCCGCTAAATACGAGGTATTTCCCTTCTATCTCTTGGGACTTGCCTCCATAGAATACGGATTTGAAGCAAATGAACTCGAGTTGTTGGTCCGTACGTTTGTAAAAAAAGGCATTCTGGTAAAAAAAGCTCAAAATTATTATCATTACACAGGCGATTCATAAAGGCATCTATATTTTTTTTTCCTACGCTTAATATGTCTTAGTTTGCGAGATATCGTTTTTATTATTCCAGATTCGATAAAAGATTTAATTTTTTTATAATTGCATTTTTCTACTTTTCCAAGATTGGTGTTCCTTAAACACTTTATTTGATAAGTCTTTAAATTAAGATTTTAATGAATATGGGGTGAAGGATTAACTAATCTATTTCAATCTTCTTGTTGAAGCTATATTCTCTGCTGC
>CAZDJH010000145.1:0-8910 GCA_964505645.1 uncultured archaeon
GTAATTTAGTAATGTGTAGTAATTAGTAATTTAGTAATGTGTAGTAATTAGTAATATCGTGACAAAAAATAAATTCCTGCCCGCAAATCATCAGTAATGAAAAATCTCAGTAAATGACACTTTTTCGGAATCTTTTATCAGCTTGTTTTAAAAATATAAGATTGAAATTAGGAATTATTTATATTCAAAAAATTAGGGTCAAATACAATTAACATTGTTAGAGATCTAGGGATTTCTGGGAAACATTGATATCAAATAAATATGGTGTATTTTAACATAAAATGTTGCTCAAACTAAAATATGGAAGGAGTTTAACGATAGATAAATAAATGCGACTAGCATTCCTTAAGTAAAACAATAAAGTTACTTCCTTGAGTAAAGTCTTCCTTAACTCGATTCTCAACCCATACTCGCCCATTATATCCGTTGATAATTTCCTTTACAAGGGAGAGCCCTATTCCCATCCCGTTCGAATCTTGAGTCTTTACTCCCCTCATAAAGACGTTCTGTTTATTTTTATCCGGGATCCCCCTCCCGTTGTCTTTAAATTCTATCTGAATATAATCCACCATCCCCTCTCGATATTGAGAGCCCTCAATCCAAAGCTTTTTATCTTCCTTATCATTATGTTGTATTCCGTTTAACAAGATATTCTCGAAAGCGTCGTTTAGGAGAGGTCCACCTTTAACCTTTAATGAGGTTGTGGGTAATTGGGTTTCAATTGTAATATCCCTTTGCTCAAATTGATTTTTAATTTGTGATATGACCTCGTTTAATAGGGGTTTGATCTCAACTTGGCGGGTCTCTCTAATCTCCTTTTCCGCCTCCGAGAGTTTTTGCACATTAGAAATCAATGACGCCCCATTATCCACTTGCTTCTTAATCCTTTCAATCGATTCCCTTATATCTCCAACTTGAATGGGTTTTTCTAGCCCCATATCCATCAATTCAGCAGAACTATTAATCACAAATAATATGTTGCGGATATCATGGGCCAGTAAATCCTTATAAAAATTGGTTCGTTTAATAGATTCCTTCAGTTTTCTCCGTGCGATTTCACGGTCTGTAACGTCTCGTAATGTGAGCACCACTCCGCTCACTTTCCCCTTGGAGTCCTTTGTAGGTATCAGACTCCAATCCCAAAACGATGTTCCACGTTCTGGGCTGTGTTCGTATTCGAACGGCTTTGCCTTGATGAAATAGGGCTCTCCCGAGTCAACTACTTTTTGGAAGATTTTTTCGTTATCTTCGTTAGGATATAACTCAAAATGGTTCTTTCCAGGAAAAAAGGAGATGCTTTTGTCGTCCGCCTCGGCATAAGCCCTATTGACTCGGATAAAATCAAAATTCTGATCCATATAGGCTATTAATACATGGGTCGTGTCCAGCATTGACTTCAGAATGTTGTTTTCTTCCATAATATTATTCTTGTTGCTCTATAATCATTATTTAATTGCTATTGTGCCATATTAAAAACTTTTTCAAACTAGTTAAGCATTTATTACTTCTTGTGATGGTGCTCTTATTTTTATACTTCCAATGATTACAATACAATATTAGTAATGAATAATGATTTATAATTAAAATGAACTTCACTTAAATGTATTAAAATTTTATTGGAATAAGAAGTATATCCTCATAAAAACCTATTATAGTGGATCATCAAATAAAAATAAGCACTTAATCCATCCCAAATCGATGGAAAATAGAGAAGGAAAGAAAAGAGAAGAAAAAAAAAGGAGAGGAAGAGAAGAGAGGAGATAAAAGAGAGAAATGACACTACGTCGTTGTTATTCATGTGGGGCTCCATTAAACTGGACAGATTTTAAAAAAACCAATTTTCATTTAAGTTATGCCTACATTAAGTGGTTGTGGGAACAAGCCTCCGTGGAATTTTATTGCTGCAAGTGCTTCAAGTTAGAAGCGATGAAAGTCAATAAGTCCTCAATTCACCGGGTACGAAAGACTCCAGAAAGCAGAATGAGTAAAACTGATAGTTCTGTGAAAAACACGCCTAAAAGTTAGAATTTTTCTTTTTTCCTAAAATAGCGGATAACTCGGGTATAAAATTTCACTGGAATGATCTGGGGGTTCCGTCTGAATGTGGAGGAAATTTCACTCCCGCAGCGGGAGCATAACTTCGAGCTTTTTACCCAGTCTTTAAACTCGTCCGCATGAGCGGGATAATTACAGTGAGGACAAAGTATAATGCCCCGCCCTTGATCTTTGGGATATTGGGGAAGGTTAAAGCAAAAAATGCACTTAAAATCGTCTATCGTAAGTTGCCCTGTCTTAGGTCTCATACTTTGGACCTTTTTGAACAATCGCTCCCTCTCCGTCTTACTTAGTTTATGGCGTGTCGGAGATGGTTTAGGCTTAGGCTTAGGCTTTGGTTTTGCCTTGCTCCTTCTACGTTTAGGCTTAGAACTGCTAGTCGAACTCCTGGAGCTCCTAGATGTCTGCGAGGTCCTAGACCTCCTAGTGCTCCTAGAGGAACTCGAACTGCTAGACCGTGAGGGTCTTTGCCTTTGTGTCCTGACAGGTGCGCTTTGGATGGATTCTACTTGCGCCCTCCGTCGCTCTATTAACTCTTGGGAGAAATCGGATGCACTCTTTCGGATTTTCACCATCCCATACACGATTTCTATAAAAATTAGGATGCTATAAAGGATAAAGATAAACTCGGGAAAAATCATCACCGGCTCAAACAATAAAACCTCAGTTCGAGAGACAATGATTACAAGGAAGATGATATTGCTTATAAAAATTCCAATGGTATAAACGAGTCCGAACTTGCGGGCCCCCAAAGATCTATCCTTATGAATGTATACCACTTGGAATTTGTTTAAACATAGATATATGGAATACAGCCCGTAGATTAAATATGGAACGGAAAATACGAGAATCCAAACGCTGATAGGAGGGATGAGTTCTAGGTCTCTAAACAGGTAAAAGTTAGAAAGCTCGGTGAAATACCCCGAATAAAGGTAAAATAAGCCGATCGTGGTGATGCCTAATATGAAAAAGGATGTATTATGTGGGGAATTGAATTCCCGGTATGTTCTTATCTTTGAGATGCATACCATTGATAAATTAACCCAGAGCCCGATCAACAACCATGAAAAAAATACATTCGAGGAAGTAGTAATTATAAGACCGTGAATAAGGGCTATGATTAGGCTCGTGATCAATGGGATGAGATGGTATTTTTTAATGGCAAATCACCAAAACACTTTTTTTTTTGCTAAGGTCGCTTTAATTTTCTCTTGAAGTGTAATTTGATTATTCTTCGTCATATTCTAAAAATAATACCTTTCCATCGACAATCGGGTTGATAAATTCTAAAAGTTCGGGTAGAACGGCAACATCCAAATCTTCCTTAAGGTTAAAAGGCAGTGAATACCATTCTTTTGACCTTAGATCTGCTCGAAAAATTTTAAAACCATAGGAAGTACCGTCTATTTCATACGGGTCAACTACGAGGGCAACCGCTTTCTTCCAATGTTTTTGATACTCAGATTGGGTATATAAATCCTCGCCAGACATAAAACATCCATATGAAGGATGCGAATGATACCACCCACAGATAAACAACTTGCTTTTTCTGCTCTCTTCGTACGCCTTAAGATATCCGGTTTTCTTGTTTCTTTCCTCGCTCATCTGCACATGAATAGCATCGCCGTGCCCGATAGGATAGGCGTTCTCAATAATAAGCTCCTTTTCATTATTTAACTTTCCGGAAAGAAGTCCGATAACTTCCACCCACTCATCCTTTGGAATATTCTCATTTGCATACTTTAATGCGTGAGAGGTTATTTTAAGAAGCGCTTTAATAGATACTTGGACAACAGATTCCCCTTTCGGCGCCTTTTTCGTCTTGGCATTTTTCTTCTGCGCCTTTGTAGAGTCTTTACCTTTTCTCATTTTTCCCTTGATAATACTGGAAAGTTCCTCGGTAAACTCGCTTTCCTCGCCCAGTAATTCGTGGTATATTTCATCCAAAAGCTCCTGCTTCAATTCCTCTTTTAATTGCTCCTTGACCTTTTTTTTAAGGCTCTCCTTGAAGGAGTCTCGTTCGGGATTTTCGCTCACTTCTTTATCGCTCACCATTTTTTCTTCGCATATTTCTTTACTAAATGCCGTACCTTCTTCTCAAAATATTTTGGCTTGTTTAAGATTTCTAAGGCAGCCTTCTTGTTAAACACGTCGGTGGGATTTACGTACTTTCCTCGGGTGTTTAGCATGGCAATAATCGAGTTAATAACGGTGATAATAGTTTTCGAAGGTGACCACCCCCCTTTCTTTCCGATCAATGAAGGGTCAATTAATGCTAAACAGATGTTTCTCTGCCCCTCGTACTCGTGGGGTTTCGGCCAGAAGTTGGGGTGCCAAATAGGAGTGTGTAAGCGAACATACGGTGGTACCTTCGGATAACTTTGGGGAAATTTAATTTCTAATCGAAAATAACCCCCTTCATATGCAGTTCCTTTCGGTCCTTCAATGGTGACCTTGAGATGGTCAATACTTTTATTTTTCTTATCCCACGGTTTTAACTGGATAATTGTTCCCCGTTTTCGCATTTTCTTTAGCGCCGCAAAATCCTGCGTGATCCGTCTACTTCGCAAACTCATACTTTATTACCTTTTTTCTATCTCAACTTATTAATTATCTATAATAATATAGTTTTATTAAATAAAGATTTCCTTATACCTTATACTAAATTTAAATTAATAAAAATTTCCCCTTGTTTGAACCCTCCCGCCGTGATAAGTTCATAATCCCGCAAGTCGTTTTCGAGAGGGGTTTTATCCAAGTCCACAATGGTTACATTATTAAAATCCATTAATGTTAATATGGGTTCATAATCCGGATCTGGCTCATAACCATTGCGTATTAATAATTCTATGATCTTCCGGCAAGGGCTTTTCTTATCCAACTGAATTTTTACTCTGCGTACGTTCTCACCGCATTGGGAACAATTTGGATTTCGTTTCTTGTTAACATGATATATTTTCTGAGTAATCGCATTATAAATGACATAAGACGTTATAGGCCGCCCAAGAGCTTTATGTCCGCTTTTCCAATGAATTATTTTAATTGCTTCATGAGATTCTAACGCAGAGATTGCCGCATTAATCGTAATTATCCCCGGGTCGTGCCTGTCAATGATTTTTACAATGTCAGATTTTGTATATCTGGGAGGAAAACCGTGCTTATCGACTAATTTATTCACTTTTTCTTGAATATAGGCTATATCATCGAGATTTTTTGGGTTAGGGTCTCTGTCAAATTCCTCTTTGAAAGACATCTGCCCCTTAAAGACGCAATGGATCCGCTTTCTGGGGATTCCCACCACGGTACATGCCGCCATATCGTCAACTTCGCCGACGGGAATTGGATTACATTCATAACATGCGTTATAGTAGGGAAAAACGGTGTACATATGCCCATGATAGCCGGATACACCTCCATCAACGAGGGGTTTTCGAAACCGTATACAATGGGCATTTAAATTAAGGCGAGCGTTCATTGAATCCAGTCCGCCAATCACGACATCGGCCTTTTTATAGATAGTGGGGTCAAGACTCTCTAAAGATGTATAATACCCCTTAATGGTAATATTCGGGTTAATCTGCGTTAACTTTTCGGCAGCCACAGTGGCCTTTGGGCTTCCCATTTTAGCTCCCGCGAAGAGCAGCTGCCTGTTCAAGTTCGAATGCTCGATAATATCTAAATCGACGAGGTCCAAGCGTCCCACTCCCAACATCGCGAGATTCTTCGCAATTTCACAGCCCAACCCACCTACACCAATAATTAATACCCTTGAGTTCTTTACTACTTTCTGAGACCATCCTTCGAGTCTAAATTGCCTATCGTATAGATCTCGTTCTTTTTCTGTTAGTCTTTCGCTGAAAAAATCTGAACTTTTCTCCATAAAACCCTTTCCTTATTGCTTTTTTAATTTATATAGTAAAATAAAAAAAATAGAAAAAAAATAATATATTTAATAAAGTTTTTTTATCGGTTGATTATCCCGCGGTACTTGAGGGAATGAGAAGCACTTCATCTCCATCTTCCACATTATAATCGCTTAGTGGGCTGGACTCCTCCATTGTCACTCCACCTGATGATAAATGAAAGTCATCGGGATTCAACCCAAAAATATTCCCAACGGTCTCCTTTATTGCATCAACATAATTAGCGTTATCCACCACAAGCTTCTGTTTCTTTTCACCTGGTCCCACCGTAGAGGTGAAATAAAGCGAAATTTTTTCTCCCCCAGAGGGTCCCTTTATTTTCGGGGTTTTTGATTGAATGTCGGTAGCTGGTGCTTTTTCCGTAGGCTCCTCGAGATCTTCATCGAATTCTTCATCAAATTCTTCATCAAAACTCATTTAAGATTACCTTTTTTTATTATTATATTATAATATTATTATTTATTAATAGATAGAAAGGAATTTACCTATATAAATAAAGTTTTTAATACTTATTATTATATATGGGAAAATAAAATTATTATCATATTATTAGGTTATGTGATTACAACAATGAGAGATAAAACACCCTCTAAGTATAATATTAAGGAAAAGACACCCAGTGGCGAACGAGAAGGCGTTCCCAGTAAAAAGCTACTTAAGAAATTAAAAAAGCAGAGAAAAAATCTTAAAAAAGAGCGTAAAAAGTGGGAAAAAACGGTTAAAAAAATGCAGAAATATGACGCGAGCCTTGAAGATCTCCAAGATAAAAGGAGGTCCATTGAATTAGAGACGAGGGACCTACTTAAAAAAAAGGAACACATCCAAGACAAAATTGACAATATGAAAAAAGATATACGAAATCAGAGACAAGACCTCGAAAAGGAAAAGGATAAGATTAGCAAGGCCAAGCAAACATTACTCAGCAAAAAGAAACAAGTGGAGGAAGAGTTTGATGATTTGGATGATAAAAAAGATGACTTATTGGACCTCAGGGATGATATTAAGGAGGAAAAGAAGGATCTTGAGAAAAAAAGAAAGGATGAGGAAGGTAAGATTAAGAAGTTAAAAGCCCACGGTGATAAATTGGAGGAGGGGAATCGCAATTTGCGGAGAGAAATCGACGATTTAAAGCGCCATAGGGATAAATTAAAAGGTGATCTTTCAAAATTAAAAAAACAAAAGGATAACTTAGAAAATGAAAAGAAACAAGTGGAGAAGGAAAAGAAGCAATTAGAAGATGAATATGGGGACCTCGACAGTAAAAAGGATAATTTATTAGACCTAAAGGATGATATTCGGGATGAAAAGAAGGAACTCGAGAAAACTAGGAGAAGAGAAGGGAAAAAGATTAAAAGCTTAAGGGATGACCTTTCAAAATTAAAGAATATGGAACGAAATTTAAAAAGCGATATTAACGAACTGAAGCATGAGAGGGAAGAGTTAAAAAGCGATGTGTATGATTTAAATCAAAAAAAGGATAAAGTTATCAGCGCCATCGAAAGAGAGAAATCCAAGCTGGCAGATAAGCAAAAGGATTTGGAGAGACAAAAGAGAAGGATTGAAGATAAAAAGAACACAATCAGACGGGAACGTGATAAATTAGAAAAAGATAAAGAGCGCTTAGAAGGAGAGAAAAGGAAATTAGAAAAACAAATTGAAAAGTTGAAAAGTATTCCAAAAACTAAAATTAAAACCAAAAGACCCAAGTAAACTCTATTATTTTTTGCGTTAAAAATTTTCAAATCTTATTTTTAGAAATAAAAACGCTCTCAAACTTAAATTAGGTTAATTTCTATACCATTTTTGATTTTTCTCATTTCATTATGAAGTTCTCCATCTTAATTCGATGGCTTTTAGAAAAGCGTGATGGCTATTATTCTAAAATATAACTAATATAGCCAGGAAATATTAGTTGGATTAAAGTAAAACTGATATCTAAACCCTTTTTCATTCATAATAAAAAACTTTATATAGTTTTCCCGAATATATTTTATTGTGAGAGTATAATCAGTATAATATATAAAAAAGAATATATATAAAATTCTTATCAATTTGGGGTTAATACAAATTAAAGACAATATAATATTATTTCCCGGATGTATGATATCTTATCGGCTCCCTTTTATCGAAGTTTCAGTGAAGAAAGCCTTAGATGAATTTGGAGTTCAATACATAGAGAGCAATAAGTTTTCTTGCTGTCCAGAACCCAATGGTATTAAAAACTCAGACATATCGACCTATAACATCACCGCAACTCGAAACTTAGCGATTGCCGAGGCGCAAAATTGTCATATTTTAACCCCTTGTAATGGATGCTTTGAGACCCTAAAAGGAGTTAGGAGTGAATTAACAACCGACCAACACTTTAGAAATAAAATGAATAATTATTTAGAAAAAATAGGATTAACTGCGTTCGGGAATTCAGATGTGTATCATTTAGTCGAGTTCTTTCATAACTTGGGTAAAGATACCATTAAAGATGAGATAAAGTATCCTTTAGATGGGCTCAGAGTAGCAGTTCATTATGGGTGCCACTTCCTCCGTCCGAGCAATAAAATACAGATGGACGACCCGATGGAGCCCCATATTTTTGACGAGCTAGTAGAAGATTTAGGGGCAGAAAGCGTGGATTATGTTAGTAAAATGGATTGCTGTGGGGGAAGTTTGGCAAGAGCGGGAAATCCCGATTCAGGATTAGAAATGGTCCATTCGAAATTGGAAAGTATGAAAAATGCAAGCGTGGATCTTATTGTCGTTGGATGCCCTCAGTGTTTTATCCAGTTTGATCATCTACAGCGAGAGTTGAAGAAATTAGATTATACGTTTGATATTCCTGTACTTTATTATTCAGAATTATTGGGACTCGCATTGGGGTTAGACATAAAGAATATGATTCAAAAGTACCATAGAACCCCAGTGGACCCTATTTTCT
>CAZDJH010000146.1:0-8906 GCA_964505645.1 uncultured archaeon
CGAAATTCATCCCCTACATAAATGTAGGGGACTTCTTTCGCAGTCAGTTAAAAATGGTAAATATACTAAAAATTATAAAAATAGAATTTAACAAATTTTTAAATAACTCAAAATGCTAAACATTATCATAGCAGTACTTGAAATTGTTCTTTCCGTTGGATTCATCGGTTTTTGGGCCTATTTTTTTGCTGTTGAGCTTAAGAATCCCGATAATACGGAAGTGTACTTGGCTTTTGAAAAATCATTTCCGGTTCCCGACTTAGGACTGATAACGCCTTGTCTCATCATTTCTGCCGTTGGGTTGTTGTTGTATCAGAGATTTGGTATTTTTTTCGCCGTAGTGGCAGGGGGCGCTCTAACCTTCTTAGGGTTACTGGATATCTCGTTTAACATCCAGAATGAGGGATATACAGGGGCAATCTCCGATGCGATAATGAACCTATTTATAAACTTGGTGTGCATTATCTTCGGGCCCATACTATTAATCTATGCATGGTATGCATGGACTGTATTTTGAATTTCAAACAATTAAAGAATTATAATATAAAATAGAGAGATAAAAATGACCAAGAAAAAATTAATCGAGAAACAACCATTTAAGGATAAAAGTGCGATTGTTTGTGGTGGTTCTGAAGGGATTGGGTTTGCTACAGCTAAGGAAATCGTAAAACTGGGGGGAAGCGTTTGTATTAACGCTCGTAGACGAGAAAGATTAAACGAGGCTAAGAAAGAATTAGAATCTTTAAAAAAAGATGAGTCCCAATTTATCGAAACCATATCTTGCGATGCTACAGACATGAAAAAGTTGAAGCCCTTAATAGAAGGGTTTATAGGAGAATATGGGGTTCCAGACTATCTAATAAATGTTGTGGGAATGGCATTGCCGAATTATATCGAAAAATATTCTTTAGACGATTTCAAAAACCATATGAATGTAAATTACTACGGTCAACTAGTTCCCTCATTAATTTTAATACCGCATTTTATTGAAAGAAAGAGCGGACATATTGCTTTTGTCGCCTCTGTGGCTGCTTTTATCGGATTAATTGGATATACCGCATATACTCCAACTAAAGCAGCGATAGTAGGATTAGCGGAAACTTTAAAAAATGAGCTTTCTCCCTACAAGATAGACATTTCTGTTATTTTCCCTCCTGACACGGATACATCGACCTTTGAGAGAGAAAATAAGTTAAAGCCAGAGGAATGTAAAATAATCTCCGAACGGGGGGGGTTATTAAAGCCCGAAGAAATAGCAGAACCATTTATTGAGGGTATTTTAAATAACGATTTTTATATCACTCCGGGTGAAGCAGGTTGGATGTTCTGGGCCAAAAGGCACTTTCCAAAATTGGTATTTAATATTATAGATAAAGATCTCAAGAAAGCCCGAAAAAAACTGGGAAAGGACACCGATTATTAAATTAATTTTTTTTTATTTTTAGCAATTTTTTTTTAAAATATTAAATTTAAGCAATAAACAAACATTTAGGTTTAAAAAAGATGGACACTAAAAAGGAAGATCTGGAATTAAATAATGCGCCCTATTTGGATAAAAATTTACCAATAGAGGAGCGAATAGAGGATCTACTGGATCGCCTAACATTAAATGAGAAATTCAAATTATTAACTGGGAGGCACAGATGGGAAACCAAGCCTGTGAAGAGATTGGGTATTAAGCCATTATTAATGACGGACGGGCCGCATGGAATCTCACCCCACAGCTCAAAGGGGGAAGAATGTACTTATTTTCCCGTGGGTGTATGTAGGGCTGCGACATGGAATAGAGACCTTTCTAATAAATTTGGTCGTGCCATAGGAGAGGAGGTTAAAAGCTTAGGGATGCATATGATACTTGGCCCTGGAGTGAATATAATTAGAACTCCACTATGTGGACGCAATTTTGAATATCAGACCGAAGATCCGTATTTGAATAAAGAATTAGCCATAGAAGTTATAAACGGCGTCCAAAGTCAGAAAATAGCGGCTTGTGTGAAGCATTATATATGCAATAACCAAGAAAAGAATAGATATACATATAGTGCGGAGGTCAGTAAAAGAGCTCTGGAAGAGATTTATATTCCAGCATTTAAGGCGTCAGTTGAGGAAGCGGATGTATGGTCCGTAATGGGCGCTTATAATAAAATCAACGGGACATATGCATGTGCGCATCAAAAATTACTTAATGAGATTCTAATGACCCGATGGAATTTTAATGGTTTTGTTGTTTCCGATTGGTACGCAACTAAATTCATTGATGAGCCTAAAGAGTTGATTGAAGCAGGATTATCATTGGAAATGCCTCGAGCCCATACATATAAGAGAAGTTATCTTAAAGATGCTTTTTCGCAAGAAAAGTTTTCTGAAGAGGCACTTAATATGAATATTCGCAGGTTATTACGTGTAATGTTCCTTGTTGGATTATTTGATAATGATAATAAAGAAGAACCGCGGGGGTTGAAAAAAATAGAGGACCACCAAAGTCTCGCTCGGAAGATCGCAGAAGAAGGTATTGTACTTTTAAAAAATAAGGGGGATGTTTTACCCTTAAGATTAGATGAGATAAATACAATTGCCATATTAGGGCCGAATGCCGATAAAGAAATGGCTGAAGGTGGCGGGAGTTCCAGTGTCCGACCGCCTTATGAAATTACCCCCTTTAAAGGGATTCAAGAAAAATGTAGTTCAAAAGCGGAAATCATAGACTCTGTTTCAGATGCCGATTGGGTTTTTGTGGTTGTTGGGTTAAACCATGAGGAGGGCAATGATTGTGAAAACGCTGACCGTACGTCTATTGAATTACCGATCGAACAGATTGAACTTATAAATAGAACCGTCGACAATAATCCGAATACAATTGTCATACTAGTAAACGGAGGGCCCATCAGCATGAAAGGATGGATAGACAGAGTCCCCGCGATTATCGAAGCATGGTATGCTGGAATGGAGGGCGGTAGAGCGTTGGCAGATATTTTATTTGGTGACTGTAATCCCTCGGGAAAATTACCCTTTTCCTTCCCCAAAGATCTATTGGATTCTCCCGCACATAAATCTAATAAAACATATCCCGGAAACGGAAAAGTCTATTATGAGGAAGATATTCTTGTAGGATATCGCTACTACGATAAAAAACAGGTTGAACCGCTCTTTCCCTTTGGATACGGGCTGTCCTATACGTCATTTACTTACCAAAATCTTACAATTGATAAAAAGCAGACCTCTGATGTTGAACCCCTAACGATATCTTTTGAACTGACTAACTCTGGTTCACGAAAAGGAGCAGAAATAGTCCAACTCTATATTAAAGATGTTGAATCAAACGTGATAGTGCCAGAGAAAGAGTTGAAGCGTTTTAAAAAGATAAAACTGGTACCAAATGAATCAAAAGTCATTAAATTAAACATAAAAGCGGAGGACCTCGCATTTTTCGATGAACGTCAAGATTCATGGATTGTAGAGGAAGGTAAATTCGAGATTTTAATAGGAAGTTCCTCACAAGATATACGCCTTAAAGAAACCTTTGAATATATTAAGTGTAATCCCTTATGAAGACGGGGTTTTTGATATCCTCGATGAGAAAAATATAATCGCGTTTCCAGATTTTGTAGCCAATGCGGGTGAGATTTTGGCAATTTGGGTCAATAAGGTAGCAAAAAATGCCGATGAAATCTTTGAATTTATAAAGAGGAGAAAATTAGCAAAAAAGCATTGGAAATAATTAAAGGTGCTGCAGAAGAAGATATGATGCCATATGACTTTGCTAAGGAAAATGCTTTGAAAGAATTGAACAAAAAGTGTGATCAGTCATAAATTGAGCGGTAAGACCGTAGAGATTCAAGAGGCAAACCTCGGCAAGGCCCTCTTGATATATCTCGACGAGATCTTACTTAAAAAGGTAAATATATAATATTTACTACTAATTTTTAATCTTTTTTTTTATTTAACTACTGCTATTATTCGGTTAATAAAATAATAGAAGTTAAAAGAAATGAATGACAAAAAGTGACATGATTTTTGACTGATTTTGTGATAAATAATTATGGAAGATGACACAAAAAGATTAAAAGGAATGAGAGAAAAATAAAAAAACTTAATAAGAGATATTGAAAATCTCTAAATTAATCGCTTAAACGAATAAGAAGTAAACCTATAGGCTTGGAAAAAAATTGTTTTAAGTTTTTTTTCTGCATGTCATTTTTAAGATCTTCGTATTGAAACTCCAAATCATCAAGTTTCCGCTTGGCTGACGAAATATCTTTCTTAATAAAACTCATATCTTCTTCCACTCGGAGTAAATTGTCTAATCTTTTCGTTTTCTTTGGAGAGTCTGCCATATTATTAATTTTTTCAATAGTTCTTTCTGATGGATAATCCTTTTTTTTTCGCAATAGCTTCTTGTTTAAAGACTCTATTTTATGAGTGAGTGTTTTTTTCTTACACTTATATACTTTCTTTTTCTTTTTTTGTTCCTTATTAAAGATTTTGTCGTTTAAATTAATGACATTCTCTTTCCAGGTCCTTTGGGTTCTATTTACCATATCCTGAGTGCTTTTTACCTTACGTTTCATATAAGCAAGATGTCGTTCAATATTTATACCATTCGGGATTTCATTTTGCAATAATTGATTACTCTCCGTTATTTTGAGGATTTTATCCGCTAAACCTCTATACCTTTTCCCATTAGAGTCAATTACAATCGGGACAATCCTTCTTTCAGTTATATATCCTTGAAATTGAACCTTAAAAATATATAAGTAAAGGGATTCGATATCATTCAATTGTTCTTTTAAGTCTTTCGGTAAAGATATCTTTTTAAGAGAAACAACTGAGAAATCACCAAGAAAATTATCGGATATACAGAATCTTATGATTACATCGATAAGGGGATGTCCAAGGGCTAAGAAATCTTTTTCCTCTAATTTTCTCGCTACCGGCAGTTTAAACGTTCCAACATAACGGTCTTGAAGTGGTTTGTTAACTAGATTTAGAAAATTTTGATTAAGCTGGATCTCAGACAAAAATCCGTTGCTCAAACTGGGGTGGTTGTCAGAGCTTTTAAGATTCTTAACTTCGCCATAGTTAGGATCATTCAATGAGAAAAATGTGTGAATAAACCGATATAACTCTTTATGCTGTAATTTTATTTGATCGTGGGAAGTAAAGGCCATGAGGGATTTTATTTGAAATGATTTTTTATCAATTAGCAAATCATCCAATTGTAATTCCATTTCTTTTGCTTTCTTAACATTTTCTTCGACATTACGATTAAATTCTTGAATCTTCTGGGCTTTAGCCATATCTTCGGTAAAGATGACATCTTTTATATCCCTCTCAATCTTTCCGAGTATAGGCTCCAATTGCCCGATCGATTCCGTAAATAAGTCTATGCGCTTATTCAACGCATAAATCACATCCGTTTCAATCGTACCTTCGATAAAAAAGTTATAGATATAGATTTTATCCGATTTCTGACCAATTCGATCTAGGCGTCCAATTCTCTGTTCTAACTTCATTGGATTCCATGGAAGATCATAATTAATGAGCATTCTGCAGAACTGGAAGTTCCTCCCCTCACCCCCAATTTCTGTGGAGAGCAGAATGGAGAAGTCTTTTTTATTTCTGAATTCTTTTACCACTTCCGATTTTTCTTCTTTATCGATTCCGCCATAAAAGAGATTTATTGAAAAGTCGGGATGAGTATCTTTTATATTTTTTCTTAAGAAAAACATCGTATCAACAAACTGCGTAAATATAAGAACCTTTTCCTTCGGATCATTTTGATATATCTTTTCTAAGAGCTCCATTAAGGCTTCTGATTTTGAATCATAGGGAATCGCGCTTAATTTCTCATAAAAAGCTTCCAATATTTTCTTTTGGTTTTCAAATGATAGTAAATTTCCTTCATTTTTGTTATATCTTCCCAAATCCTCACTGTCAATAGTCATATCGTCTATTTCGGATATAAAATAGTCGGGGTCCTCCTCTTTTAATGATTCCAGAGTAAGCAAGCGCCTTTTAAGGCTTTTTAAGAATGCGGCTTTCGAACTTGTGAGTAGTTTTTGGAGCGTAGTTATGACAAATCCCAGACCTAAATTCTTGTGATTAGTATTTCCTGCCAAATTGTAGATTTTTGCCAAATAAAGTCGGATTTTATTATAAACTTCAAGTTCTTCTTGAGTAGGATTCACTGTTATCGTTTTTACGACTCTTTCATTTATATAATCATCAGAAATCACGTTCTTCTTTCTATTCCTAATTAAGAATTTGGAGAGCGTGTGCTGCTTTTCTAATGATTTGATTATGCGAGCTCGCTTCGCACTATTTTTTCTAATTTCTTCAATACTATTATGCAATGACCGAGAAGGGTCGATATAGTTTAGTTCTTTGAGCAATTTAACGGTATTTTTGACCTCAAAAGTATTTAGATTGTCAATTTTATTAAGGTTTTTGAAGAGTAAGTTTATGAAGGGAATATTCCTTCGAAAATGCTCGAACTCACTAAAACTTTCGAATGCCTCGGGATGAATTAGTTCAATCAAGGAATATAGTTCGAAAGAATGAAGTTGTAATGGGGTTGCCGTTAATAATAATAAACTTTCCGTGGTTTGGCTTACATTTTTAGCAAGTTTATAATTCAAAGTTTCCCTGTAATTACCGGTAGATTTGTTCAATAGATATCTGCGCAAATGATGAGCCTCATCAAAAATTACAATATCCCAAGTGATTTGGGAGATCATATTAATATATTTCGGGTTCCGCGCAAACTGAAGAGAACAGATAATATAATTATCGTAATAAAACGGATTTTGCAATAAATTCGGGTGTTTATAACTTCCCTTTTTACATAATTTCTTAACCTTTTTCCCATCATACACCGAAAACTCAACATTGAACTTGTTTTCCATTTCGAACTTCCACTGGTTTACTAACGAGGCGGGAACAATAATTAGGCTCCGGTTTGCAAGGTTTCTCGAGATCATTTCCTTAATGTAAATCCCTGCTTCAATCGTTTTTCCCAAGCCCACTTCATCGGCAAGAATCATCCGTGGAAAGTACTGCTCAGATAAGCGGTGTGCTACATTTATTTGGTGTGGCATAAGAGAGAGGCGGGAATTGGTAATACATTTTATTTGATTAGAGGTATAATAGGAGTAAAAGAGGTGAGCCCAATATTTTACTAAAAAGGCTTTTGGAGATGCTATCTCAGTTTCAGAAAGTATCTCTTGCGGGTATTGAACTTGTGGTATCTTTATGTCCGACTCATAAATTTGTGACTTTTTACCACTTGACGAGATCACTTCATAAGAAAGCTCACCATTTTTAATAGTGGGGTTTGAGGAATTGATGATGTAGGTTCCTGTTTCAGTATCAGCACGTTCATTTACTTGAAGAACATAGTGGATTAAGTTATAAGGGTGGACTATTTTAGTTGTTCCATCTTGAAAGCGAACCTTATGTTTAGTAATAACAAATGTATCCTCTCCCTCTAGTGAATTAGAGGCTGGAATCTTTAAATCCTTAACGATCCTTCCTACTCCCAATTCATGGTTCAGTCGATAAACAACTAAGTTATCTTCATGAAATTCCTTTCCTTCGCAATAAATATTAAAGCATTTTGAAAATCGGGTTCGTAATTGATTACCGCAAAAAGGGCAAGCAGCGTGCAATTCTGGGGTTCGGATATTTAAATCTTGGGTCATAAATTAAGTTTAAGATAGTTCTGAAAATTATTCTCTTTATGCTTAATAAATATAATGAAGGGTTGGAAAAGTAGTTTATGATTTAGTTTTAATTAAGATTAAAGCGATTTCGGTGAGAAAGATTTAAATCTCAGCCATAAAATACAATATAAAAGCCCATAGGGGTTAACTGGGTCATAGGGGTTAACTGGGTCATAGGGGTTAACTGGGTCATAGGCTTACATTCATTAAGGGGAAAAGATTTTATCCGACTCTTGGGCAGATAATAAATCCATAACCTTCTCGGTAATACAATTATATGTCTTGATGGATTCCACATTTGAGACTTCGATGGAATCAATTATCTCGGTTTCCTCATAATAATCGTAGCTAATATCAATGTTAGGGTTTTGCTTTTTCAGACCCTCGAGCGTGTCGCTAATAAAGGTATCCATGTTCCTTTCCGACTCTGGCGTAATTTTAAGCTTATCGGGGTTTACAAAATTGATCAACACCCGATTAAAGTCGAGAAAATTCACAATGCAGAGCAAGCTATCTTCCTTTGAATAGAATTTCCTTTCTATCTTGGAGGTAATAACCATCTCGGTGAGACTACTTAAAAGTTTCAAGACATTGGACGTTATCAGGTTGAAGTCTTCTATAGAATTTAAATTTTTTACCTTGATTGATCTAATGAACTCCGTGTCGCCATGATGCTCATATTCGACTTCTATTTTATCATTATCCTTACCTAGGACCTTCAGGGTTTTATCGATAAATATTCTTTGAAATGGCTCTAATTGCTTGGTGATCTTCAAATTTACATTGAATTCGATTTGCCCTATCGAAAACTCCAAATACTTCAAGGTACACAGTAGCTCGTCGTCTTGAGAATAAAACTTGCGATCTATTATGGATGACATTTTCTCGAATATAAAGAGTAATTTTTTTATGCCTATACAATCTTTTTTATGAACTATTTTTTATATATGTTTTGAATGGTGAAAAAACAGATGAGATCTTTGGCGCCTGTACACGGAAAAGTAGTATCTATTGAAAAAATACTCGATGCGGGATAAAACCTCCGCGATCTGCTCCTCAGATTTGAACTGATACATGTTCCTAAAAATGTCTTTCCCAATTTCAAATTTTATGATTATTGAAGTGTAGAGACATATTTTGAAAAAGTATTTGACTGATAGACCTGAAAAAACGAATAGGATGCCT
>CAZDJH010000147.1:0-1274 GCA_964505645.1 uncultured archaeon
GCATTTCGCACAAGTCTGCGTGGTATAGGATTCGTCAATTCTTATTACTCTTTTACCTATTTTCTGTGCCTTATAGGTTAAGAATTGGACGAACCTTCCCAGTGAACCCGTGTTTTGTATTTAACATTTTTGTGAAATCACAAATAACTAAATTAAAAGAAGAATATGAATTAATTAGGATTAACGTTTAAAAAAATAATGAGATAATGGATTTGAATAATAAATATATAATAGCGTTTGATTTGGGAACTACAGGGAATAAATGTGTCTTATATGATTATAACTTGAATTTAATTAGTAGATCCACTATAGACTACCCGCTCATTTATCCTGAAAAAAGATGCGTGGAGCAAAATCCCGAAGATTTTTGGAATTCAATGATTAAAAATACAGATAATGTCATTAATAAAGCGAATGTGGAGTCAAATGATATTAGGGCTATGATATGCGATTGCCAAATGAATTCTACAATACCTATCAATAATAACGGCGAGCCATTAATGAATTGCATAAGTTGGCTTGATACTCGATCTTCTGAAACAACCAAAATTTTTCGAAAAGGGCTCATAAAAATATCTGGATTTGGGCTTAGGAATCTATTAATGTTCGTCAAGATCACGGGAGGTGCCCCAGGAGTAAATGGAAAAGATCCAATTTCTCATATACTATGGTTAAAAAATGAACGACCAGAATTATATGATAAGACCTTCAAATTCCTCAGTGTGAAGGATTACATTATCTATAAATGTACAAATTGCGCTGTCACTTCGCGTGACCTAGGAAATACCAGCTGGTTAATGAATACTACCCCGGAAATATACGATTGGTCCGAGAGGATTCTAAATGCCTTCGATATTGATAAAGAAAAACTCCCTGAAATAAAATTACCAACTGAAATTGCAGGGAATTTAGATAAAAAGGTTGCAAAAGAATTAGGATTACCTCAAGGATTACCGATATTTGTTGGCTCGGGGGATATCGTCGCCGCAGCCATAGGGTCGGGGGCAATAAAAGAGAATCAAATTCAAATTTGCTTGGGTACAGCGGATTGGATTGGAGCCCATACTTCAGAACGGAAAAAGGATCTCCTCCATTATACGGGGTCAATTTGTTCAGCAAAAGAAGATTATTTATGCCTTTCAAAGCAAGAAACTGGCGCTTCATGCCTTGATTGGTTCTTAAGGATTGCCTTTAAGGAGGAATTAGAGCGATTCAAAGAAAAGAAAAGCGAATTTTACGCCTATCTCAATAATATCGTAAAGAAAACTGAACCA
>CAZDJH010000147.1:1284-8876 GCA_964505645.1 uncultured archaeon
AGGCTCAAACGATCTATTATTTACTCCGTGGCTATATGGTGAAAGGAGTCCCTTGAATGACCCCGATGTACGAGGAGGTTTTTATAATCTAAGCCTAAACCATCAGCGAAAGGAATTGTTAAGGGCGATCTATGAGGGTATAGGCTTTAATATAAATTGGGGATTAAATTACATCGAGAAACTGATTGGGAAAGCAAAAAATATTAGAGTAATGGGGGGTGGTGCGAATTCAGATATTTGGTGTCAAATCCTTGCCGATATAACCAATAGAACAATAAAGCAAGTAGAGAACCCCAGCTTGAGCAGTGCACGAGGTTCAGTAGTTGTAGTATTAGTCGGTTTAGGTGTTTTAAAAGATTTTACCGAAGCTATCCCATTAATTAAAACGGAAAACACATATAAACCTAATAAGGAAAATCGGTCTATATATGCTTCGCTTTACGAGGAATATCTCCAGATTTACAAACGAAATAAGGAAATGTTCGATAACTTAAATCAATAATCAATAACTAAATTAATTTAACTCAAAATTCAAAATATCTTTTAAATTAAGGGAAAAAATAACATGAACAAATGGAAAGAGGTCTACGAGCGTTTAAATAAGTACTTGCTCTTGGCAACCTTCCCAGTGGGTATAAAGCTTTTAGAAAATGAGAGCGATTTCGAAAAATACAAGTATCTAAAAAGAACTGAAAAGAAAGTGGCCCTATGTCAGGTTTTTAGCTACTCGAGATATTATGGATGGACTATGGGATGCACTAAGGAAGACAATCTGTGTCCTTTAGCAAATATAGCACTGGGGTTCGAAAAGCCATTTAAATTATTCGAGGAAGGCGCTTTTTTTATAGGAAGGTATAATGAAACCAAAAATGCTGCCAAAAAGACTACCTCATCAATGCCGCTTATAGATGAATCGAGATATTCGGCAATTGTCTCAGCTGCACTTCACCGAATAGATTTTAATCCAGATATCATATTAATATGGGGGAATTCTGCCCAGATAATGAGATTAATCCAAGGTAAGTTATGGAAGGAAGGTGGTAGATTTTCTCTGTCCACTTTCTGTGATGGAGTCTGTGCAGATATAATTTCAGAAGTCTATAACACAAAAAGTATGCAAGTCGCATTTCCGTGTCTCGGGGACAGGCGATTTGGTCTTGCTAAGGATTCTGATTTGATAGCTTCCATACCAAGAGAACAAATCGAAGAGATTATTGTTGGTTTAGAAAAGACCCACAATGCGGGCACGAGATATCCGATTCCTTATCAAATGTGTACTCCAGAGTTTTTTGTTAAGTTGAAAAAGCAATTAGATAAAGCTAAGCGAAAATAATTTGGATGATTCAATACATTCCTAAAAAATTCTTTAAGTTTATTTTCTTCATAATATAACGCAGAAATTAATTGTATTTTTCATAAGAACGAACAATGGAATAAATCTAATTAGTTTTTAAGTCATTTCTTTTTTATATTTATTGTATTTGTAACATAAATGCTCTATTAAGTCGTTAAAATGCACGTTTCAAAACAACAAAATTCCAATACCAAACAATTTGGCTTATTTATGAGAAAAATAATGAATTTGGAAGCACCAATAGAAAAAGAATTCCTAAATCGAATGACCCACGAGTTTAAGAATCCTTTAACAAAAATATATTCCGCTGCTCAACTGCTTTATGAGATGGATTCTGAAGAGGAGAGAAGGGATTTGATTACGCTTATATTGAATGGAAGTAAGAAATTAATTTATCTAATGAACAATTTTTTCGAATACTCTAAGAATTATGATGGGTTAGACAAAAAAGAGGATGATATTATCACCATAATTAATAACGTTGTCTCGGAGCTGGATTTCTTTATTGGGAAAAAGAATCATAACATTTCAATAATCGTTCCCGATCAACTGAAATTAAAAATAGATTCTTTCAAGATGGAGGTGGTGATAGCCAATCTGCTGAACAATGCAATCAAATATACACCCCCGAATGGAGATATCGAACTAAAATTGGAAAAATGTAAGACGCATATTATCATTTCAATTAAAGATAATGGTATCGGATTTAAGAAAGGGGATAAAAGCAAATTATTTAGAAAATTTACAGTGATTAAGCATAATTCAAGGGTTAATGAAGACCTTTATATGGAAGGGACAGGGTTAGGGCTTTATCTATCAAAAAAAATTATAGAACAACATAATGGAAAGATTTGGGCTGGTTCTGAGGGTATCAATAAAGGTTCTACGTTTTATATTCAATTACCTTTAGAATAAATTGAAGTCTCCCCGCCCTAAACAATTCTTTCGCAGTCAGTTAAAAAAATACTCCAAATACCAATAAAAACCTCTTATAAAGTCATTTTTATTAATTTGAAATGGAAATTACTAAATCAATCCCGTTTTTATATTTTAATTACTAGCCATCATTATATTATTTGATATATAAGATATGCTAGATTTTGATAAGTTTATCAAGAATATTAAGTCTCAAGAATATTACGACGACCAGATTGCCTATATCCAACATATACCTACAAAGGATGCGGTTTTCGGTAAGTTAAACACGCCGCTAAAGCCGCGCCTTCAGAGATGGTTGGAAAAAACTAAATTAGACCTATGGGAACATCAAACCAAGGCTATTAATTCAATTAGAGAGGGAAGTAATACAGCAATTTCGACCTCCACAGCTTCAGGAAAGTCAATGTGTTATAATTTATCCGTCTTAGATTCAATTCTAAGGAACCCAGAATCTACTGCCATTTATTTATTTCCAACTAAAGCCTTGACAAGAGACCAGCATCTTGCATTAAGTAATATGATGTTGGAAACAAAAATTAGCCGCTCAAGGGTTGGGATTTACGATGGAGATATTGAACCGAACGAGAAACGCAAAGTTTTAGCAGAAGCTAATATAGTTATAACTAATCCCTATGGTCTTCATTATTATATACCTTGGTTTAAAAGAAAATGGGGTCGCATCTGCCAAAATCTTAAATATATTGTCTTAGATGAGATACATATTTATAGAGGTGTTTTTGGTTCCAATTTTGGCTTTTTAATTAGAAGATTGAAGAGAATCTTGGATTTTTACGGAGTAAAACCCATTTGGATCCTCTCTAGTGCAACAATTTATAATGCAAAACAATTCGCAGAAAAATTGGTGGGAGAAAAATTTACGGTTATAGACAAAGATAGTTCTCCGTCCGGTGCGAAGAAAGTCATTTTATGGGATTTACCTTTTGATGATGTATCCAATAAGTATCGCTCTGCCCATCAAGAAACAAAAAACTTATTTATAACGCATCTAAAACAAGATATCCAAACTTTAACATTCACGCTCTCCAGAAAAATGGCGGAACTCCAAGCAATATGGACTCGAGAGGCTTTACCCACGATTAGAAACAAAATCTATAGTTATCGGGCAGGGATCAGTAAGAAAACAAGGAGACAAATCGAATATGACTTTAAATGCCGCAATATTTTGGGAATCAGTTCGACAAACGCCTTAGAACTTGGAATTGATATCGGGTCCTTAGAAGCGACCATATGTTCAGGATTTCCCGGGACCTTGTCTAGCCTATGGCAACAAATAGGACGGTCGGGACGAGGGGAAGAAATCTCTTTAGCAACCTTCCTTCCAATGGCCAATCCCTTAGATTTATTTTATGTGCATAATCCGGATGTCTTATTCGGCCCGATTCAGGAGGATATTTTAATTACATTAAAAAATAAGTATATCATAAAAAATCATGTCTGCTGTGCGGCCAAGGAGAGCCCAATAAAATTAGAAGAGTATAAAGTATTCGGAGTTTCTGATAAGGAACTTTTTGAAAGATGCGTGAAAGAACTAGTTGAAGAGGGGCTATTAATGAAACGGGGAATTCGATATTATTGGAAGGGAGACTTTTATCCAAACAGCAAATATGGGTTGAATGACCTCTCGGATAGAATGTATGATGTTATTTTACAAACTGCCACTAAAGAAATTCTTCTTACAACAGAAGATGAAAGTTATGTATTCCGTGATCTTCATCCTGGAGCTGTATATTTATATGAGGCAGAGACGTATACAGTTCAGAACCTTGACCTTCAAGAACGGAAGGTCTGTATAACCAAAGCAAATATAGATTATTACACTCAATCGTTGAAACATACGGATATAACTCCACTTGAATTACTATTCGAGACCTCATCGGGGCCCCATAATATCAAAGCTCGTTTTGGAGATGTAAGGGTAGAACATGAATATTATTCCTATAAAGTAATAGATACCCTCACGCAAGAAACGAGAGCTCGACATCCCTTAGAGAATATACCTATTATCGAATACGATACTAAGGCAGTTTGGTTTTATATACCTTTTGAAATTCAAAAAGAGCTGGAAATGAAAGGTCATGATTTAGGAGGATCAATTCACGCAATTGAACACGCAGCAATCGCCATGGCTCCTGCTTTAGCGCAAATTTCACGTTGGGACCTGGGAGGTGTTTCAATTGATTTTGACCCCGTAGAACAAGAACCCGTAATTTATATTTATGATGCATACAGAGGAGGTATTGGTATTAGCGAGCTTCTATACTTCAATTTAAATACTTTATTAGAGCATACATACAGATTAATTGATACTTGTAGTTGTAAAGCTCACGAAGGATGTCCGGCTTGTATTATGAGCCCAAAATGTGGTAACAATAACGACCCTTTAGATAAGGAAGGTGCTCTATTTATATTAAGAACATTACTAATATTCTGAATCTCCAAGGTCCAAACTAGATGCGATATTTTTAAAATTTTCAACAATCTCGTCAAAGTTTTCATCATAGGGCATCCACCATGGATCCATATCGTCATGTTGATCTATATTGATATGTAGCGGGCGAGTGACTTCGTAAAACCCCCATTTGCCGTGAGAACGCCCAATACCAGAATTTTTCGTCCCACCCCAAGGGGTTGATGCTAATGCAAAAGAATATACCACTTCATTGATCATTACCGTTCCCGTATCGAGTTGTTCAGCAATCTTCTGACCGTGATCTACGTTCTTAGTCCAAACAGAAGAAGTTAATCCGTATTGATTATCATTTACCATGTCAATCACCTCATCCTCATTATCAAATTTTAAGGACACTAAAACGGGACCAAAAATTTCCTCTTGAACGACTGCCATTTCATTATCTGAAGCGGCTATTATAGTAGGCTGAAAGAAATAGCCTTTAAGATTGGGATTCCTTTTTCCTCCAACTAATATTTCTGCTCCC
This sequence comes from uncultured archaeon, assembly GCA_964505645.1. Classification (GTDB taxonomy): domain Archaea; phylum Asgardarchaeota; class Lokiarchaeia; order Sigyniarchaeales; family SOKP01; genus TEKIR-8. Next base: position 6,535 of record CAZDJH010000147.1, read on the forward strand.
TCTTCAATACCCTTTTTGACCATATCCTCTACAAACCCTAATTGTTCCTCATTAATCATTGCCCCTACATCTATATTAGGTTTAGTAGGTATATCTTGCCTTAATTCTTTTGTAGATTCTACTAGTTTCTCAATAAAACTATCATAAATATCGGATTGCAGATATAATCGCTTTATAGAAGCACATACTTGTCCTGAATTAGTGAATACACCCCAGCGAACTGCTTGAAGCGCCCTTTCGATATCGGCATCGGGGAATACTATCATAGCAGACTTACCTCCAAGTTCGAGAGTTACCTCTGTTAATGTTCTCGCGGCTCGCTGCATAATCCTCTTTCCGGTTGCGGTGCTACCCGTGAAGATGACTTTATCGGCATTATCTATTAAAGGATTCCCCAATTTTGAGCCGCTCCCAAATACTGTTTGAACCAAATGCTTAGGAAGATCAAGGTGGTCAAAAATCTGTTGTATCTTTTGGCCCACGAGCACAGTGTCCGATGAGGGTTTAAATACAACGCTGTTTCCGGCCATTAAACTTTGTACAATTTGCTGGAAAGGAATGGTAAAAGGATAATTATAGGGTCCAATAACGCAGATTACGCCTAATGGCTTTCGTAATAAAATGCTTTTTTTATCTAACGACTCGTAAAATCCCAAGTGAATAGGTTCAGTTCCCCCCAGAATGTCTGCAGCATGATTATAATAATGAAATGTTGAGTCCATGGCTCCATAGACTTCACTAATAAACGCTTCAGAAGGGGGCTTTCCCACCTCATTAGAAATTAATAGTGAAAGTTCATTAAATTGGTTAGAAATAACTCCATTTACTTTAACGATTTCCCTTGCTCTTTTTTTTAACGGAATCTTGGACCATTCTTTCTGAGCAATTCTTGAATTCTGGAAAATATTATCAATCTCTTCTATTGATGTTACTTCAACCCCTCCGTTTAATTCAAGCGTAGCTGGATTAATACTTTTAATCATTTAAATCATCCAATATAATTTATTCTCTTTTGAAAAAATCTAAATCATTTATTTTAAATTGAATTCTTATCACTTAAGTATCTGTAAGTTAAAAAATAATTAGACTATAAACTATAAATTAATTTTTAAAATACAGGTTATCCATACAGGTTTTATAAATAGAATTATATTTAGCCTTCTGTCTAATTTCTTCTCTTGAAGTTATATAGTATGGGTTTTAAAGCTCTTCTTTGTCCATATCTATTAATTCTTGAATACGGTCCAAATGTTTTCTTATCGGCTTAAGGTTGATATCCGTTGGTTCTTCTTTTTGAAAGAACAGCGCGATATTACTCTCCTCTCCAAGTTTTATAATGAAAATGGAGATGTTCTCCGTTTCAAAAATGAGTTTTTCATATCTTATTAACTCAAAGTTTAGTAATTCATATAGCTTTCTAAAGCGTTCCAATATTTCGGCGAAATTTTCTCCTAATTTTGGAATGTTAATATCTTGTGAAAAGGTAGTTTCAAAAATTGTCCCATTATTATAAAACATAGCAACATGCAATATATCAGGGATAGCTTCTTTAATCCGTTCAACACTTTTAAATACCAGTTATATCACCCAATTATTAAGTTTTTTATTTTTTTTAATTTACTTCCTACAATTTTATTATACATTTCCCTACTGCTTCTGAAAATTAAATAAAAAATTGAAATAGTTATTATTATTAAGAGAATGATAAGAAGGGCAAATATGGGTTTAAATATAAGCGTGAGAGATAAGCTCACTATTAAGAGCTGATAAATTGTAGTTATAAATCCCAACTTAAAGAATTGATGAAAAGAAATAGGTCTTTTATTTTGTTCGGCAAGACTTATAACAAGGATATTATCTCCTAAAGGCGTTAAGTTATCTCCCCAATTTGCTCCGAGAGATAAACTATTGAAAAAAATATTACCAAAAGAACCAGGCATAATCGAATTAATATTTCCTATCACAGGGATTAACACCTTAGTTATTGGAATATTATCAATGGAACTGCTTAAAAATGCTGAAATCCATATAATTAACAGCATTAAGATATAAGGGTCCCCACCACCTAATATTGAGACCAGAAGACCAATTAGATTGAGAAGACCTGTATGTTCCAGTGCTCCAGCAATAATAAATATTCCAATCAGATATATGATTAATTCTAAATCAATTTTATTAAAAAGCTCTTTTGGGTTTAACCCGCTGATGAGGATTAGAATTGTTGCAATTATTAGTGCTATAATATCAGGAGTTATTAGAGTGGGAGGTACAAAAATAAATAGGATAAATAAGATTAACAAAGAAGCCATTGATTCGTATAGGAGTGTTGGATTTTGGACAAA
>CAZDJH010000148.1:0-8856 GCA_964505645.1 uncultured archaeon
AAGGAAGGACAAAAATAAGGGTTGATTTAAAGCTTATCGCTAATCCTAAGCACATCCCCCCAATAATATTTAAAAAGTAGATATTGTTTGATTTAGATTCTATTTTTTGATTGGCAATCTCAAATAAGTAGAGAGAAAAAAGTAAAAGAAAAGCAAGTATTACGTTGGTTTGTCCCATAAGATAATTTGTTATATGTGACCCAAAAACCAAATATGCAAATAAAAGCTTACACAAGAAATCTCTATGTTCTCCACTTGAGTTATATATATGTTCATATATATATGATATAAAAACAATTATTGAAATATTTAGTAAAAATTTTAAAAACATATTGATCATATAAGCGATTTGGATTGGAAGTAAGCAATAACCAGAAAAAAGATAAGCGGCTAAAGGAAGATATCTGAAATATAAGTTCGGATATGCGGAGATTTCATATAAGTTTCCCAAATCAGAAATGGCAAAACTTCCCGCCCGATAAAATACAGGGAAATCTAAGTAAGGGAAACCTCTATCGATGAAAAATGAGCCAATGAAAAAGGCAATTATGAAATATATTGAATTTATTATCAAGCCCGCTTTTATAAATATGTTGGATAATAGAGACTTGAAATGTGTCTTATATATATCAAATAGAGTCATAATTTTACCGTCCTCAATAATCTAATGCTTAAATCTCAAAACTCAATTAATTCAACAATCTATAGAATTCAACAATCTATACTTTTATTAATAATTTAAAAAGGATTAATAACTTTTTGAATCCTAAAATTGAAATAATATATATAAAACCTTGATTTTATTAATATTATAATTAGTGTAATTTAACATAGTAATAAAACATTAAAATGAATTTATTTAGGGGAGCGAATTTAAGAAATCAAGAAATTGAGATTTTAAATGAAATAGAGAAGAGGACCAAATCCAAATTTTCGTTAGTCAATAAAATAAAATTAAAAACCAAGATGGGATTTACGGTTCGGAAGTCAAAAATAATTGGGATTAGCTTATACAAATCAGAATTGACAGATTTCCCAAGACCTATTTTAAATATAAGATCACTTCAAATGCTAAATTTAAATTCCAATGATTTAAAGGAAATTCCCGGAGAGATTGATAAACTAGTCTCACTTCAAAAACTTTATTTAGCGCGAAACCATTTAAGATTTCTTCCAGATACGATTGCAAATCTTAGTTCTCTCCAAGAACTATATTTGGAGGGTAATAATATTAGAATCTTACCGGACTCGATAGGTGAGCTGCAATCTCTTCAAAAACTCTGGTTGGAAGGGAATGAACTTGATGATTTACCGGAATCAATTGGAAATCTTAAATCCCTTTTAGACTTGGATTTAGAAGGAAATTACTTAAGAAAAGTCCCCGAATCAATTGGAAATCTCAAGGCATTGAAAAAAATATGGCTACAAAAGAATAATTTAAATAACTTGCCCGTTTCATTAGGTGATTTATTTTCACTCCAAGAACTTTATGCATATGAGAACAAATTAAAATCCTTACCTAACTCCATCTGTAGCTTATTTAATTTAAAAGAGCTCTATCTGAATAAAAATAAAATAGTCGCACTTCCAAAATGTTTAGGTGATTTAAAATCACTCGAAATTCTTAATCTAAATTATAATAACCTTGCCTCGCTACCAGAATCCATGGGCAATTTACGATCACTAAAAGAGTTATATCTATTTAGGAATAAAGCGATATATATACCTGACTCCGTTAAAGTGTTAAAAGCGCTTGGGACTAAAATATACAAATAAATCATTAATTGGATAATTATGATTTATGTAATTATTACTTCAATGAACCAATTGCTCTCCTTTAGGGATCTGAAAAAGAAAATCAACTTTTATTCATTTATTATTATAATAAAATTGATTTCATAAGCAATAAATTAAAACATTGCTTATTCTAATATATAAATGCAAAATCATAAGTAGTGAATAAAAAAATGTTTGATTACATAATATCTGAAAGAACAAAAAAAATACGCGATGAAACTCGAGAATTTGTAAAAAATGAAGTGCCTCCCTCACTCCTAAGAAAAATGGATCGAGATGAGGTACAATATCCCACAGAGTATTTGAAAAAATTAGGGGAACATAATCTTATAGGAATACGCTTCCCAGAAAAATACGGCGGAAAGGGATTGGATTGGAGATCAGAAGTCGTTGCGCTGGAGGAAATCGGCGTTTTAGGAATGTCTCTGGGGTGTCTCTATTCCTTGGTATCTATATGCGGGGAAGCCATAAATATGTTTGGCTCGGAGGAACAGAAACAAAACTACTTAGTCCCGATGTTGAAAGGTGATTTATATACTGCTGAAGCATTGACAGAACCTCGGGGAGGTTCGGACTTTTTTGGAGCAACAACAACCGCAGTTAAGGAAGGTGATCACTATGTCTTAAATGGGGAAAAGAGATTTGTCGTGGGTGCCGAAGGTGCCGACTTCTTTCTGGTGTATGCGAAAACCGACCCTGATGCGCATCGTCATAAATCAATCAGTCTCTTTATTGTAGATCGGGACGATGGCGTAAGTACGGAATACGTCTACGGGCTAATGGGTACTCGAGGTGGGGGTGCCGGGCGACTTAAGTTTACGGATTGTAACGTTCCGGTTGAGAATCTTGTTGGCGAAGAGGGGGATGGAGGTAAAATATTTTACCAAATGATGGTCCCAGAACGGTTAACTACCGCTGCAGGGATATTGGGAACCGCAAGAGCGTGTCTTCGAATCGCTGCAAAATATAGTTCAAAGCGGAAGGCATTTGGGAGGGTGATAAAGAAATTTGAGGCAGTTAGTTTTAATGTTGCCGAAAGTATAATGCTGTTAGATGCTGCTCGCAATCAAGTCTATAATACAGCAGCCGCGATTGATAAAGGGGCTCCACCTAATGTACAGCGTAGATTAGTTTCTGAGTCTAAGAAATTTTCCACAGAAACTTGCTGGAAAGTAATAAATAATGCTATGCAAGTTATGGGGGGTATCGGATATTCTACCGTGTATCCTATTGAACGACTTATGCGAGACGCACGTTTGAGTATGATTTGGACAGGTACAAACGAAGAGGGATCTTCTAGCCCTTTTCGGTATATGCGAAATAATGTCCTTGATCATCCAGCACGAGTATTACGAAGAGATACTAAGCGAGAAATGGCTCGGCAGAGATGTTGAGCAAGATGCCCTCGAAAGTGAAGCGGAAGAAGAAAAGCATTTTGGATAAATCCTTTTAATTTCTTTTTATTTTTTTTTTGAAATAATCTATCAATCCTTATCAAGTCATCTTTTTTTTGGTAATTTTTTTCAATTTACCATTATTGGCCGATGAATTACGAATCCATCAATCTTTAGGGTGTGCTAGTTCAAAAGAAATCACTTGCCCAAATAACAGATACCAGCACACCGATAAACATGAAAAAGCTGGGGGCTGCCGGGAAGAAAATTGTTTCCATAAAGAGATCATCTTTCATTATAAAAGTAAGATCATAGAGTATCTCTACTAATGATAGGAGTATGAGAGTTATGCCAAATATAAGCAAGAGAATAGTGTTTATTTTGGGATTAATTTTAAAAATTTTCTTTTTACTTGATAACACAATAATTAGAAAGCCAACAATAATTCCTAAATGAATGATTGCTGCTGCCATTGGAAGAAACCTTGGCTCAAATCTTAAAGGTAAGGAATGGAGTGCTCCATAATAACTATCAAAAACATATATTAAACAGAAACCGACCTGCCAATAGAATAAATAATATTCGTATCGGTAAAGGTGGGAATCAAGCCCCATATAGTTGGGAATAACAAATCCAATAAAAGATAATACAATACAAAGTATTATTCTATTGACAGTAGTGTCATTAAGATGCTTTATTGCCACTCTAATCTTTAGTTCTACCTTATTATCCTCCACTTTTGTTATAAAAATATCCCAATTTTCGTTATCATCCGGATTATGGGCAGAAAATTTCCAATCTTGCTCTTTCTCAATCTTATTAAGGGACTCTATCTCCGTAAAACCTTGCCTTTCCACCCATCTAATAGCAATATCATACACTTTCTGTTGAGGTAAATTAAAGGTTTTTAAATAGGTCATCTTATTCTACTTTGAGTTAACTCTGAAAAATGAATAAACTCAATTATTTACTTTTAGATCATAAAGTTATATTTTTAATTTAACCTTATCCTTTTAAGAGTAGTATACCCATGAGCGGGCAGCTTTTGTTGCTTTGAAGATGTTTTCATTTCTTTTTTGACCTTCTATTCCTGAAGAGTTAAATGTATTGGTGTGATAATTTCTATTTTTTCTACTTCATAAGAAATCACTTGCCCAAATAACAGATACCAGCACACCGATAAACATGAAAAAGCTGGGGGCTGCCGGGAAGAAAATTGTTTCCATAAAGAGATCATCTTTCATTATAAAAGTAAGATCATAGAGTATCTCTACTAATGATAGGAGTATGAGAGTTATGCCAAATATAAGCAAGAGAATAGTGTTTATTTTGGGATTAATTTTAAAAATTTTCTTTTTACTTGATAACACAATAATTAGAAAGCCAACAATAATTCCTAAATGAATGATTGCTGCTGCCATTGGAAGAAACCTTGGCTCAAATCTTAAAGGTAAGGAATGGAGTGCTCCATAATAACTATCAAAAACATATATTAAACAGAAACCGACCTGCCAATAGAATAAATAATATTCGTATCGGTAAAGGTGGGAATCAAGCCCCATATAGTTGGGAATAACAAATCCAATAAAAGATAATACAATACAAAGTATTATTCTATTGACAGTAGTGTCATTAAGATGCTTTATTGCCACTCTAATCTTTAGTTCTACCTTATTATCCTCCACTTTTGTTATAAAAATATCCCAATTTTCGTTATCATCCGGATTATGGGCAGAAAATTTCCAATCTTGCTCTTTCTCAATCTTATTAAGGGACTCTATCTCCGTAAAACCTTGCCTTTCCACCCATCTAATAGCAATATCATACACTTTCTGTTGAGGTAAATTAAAGGTTTTTAAATAGGTCATCTTATTCTACTTTGAGTTAACTCTGAAAAATGAATAAACTCAATTATTTACTTTTAGATCATAAAGTTATATTTTTAATTTAACCTTATCCTTTTAAGAGTAGTATACCAATGAGCGGGCAGCTTTTGTTGCTTTGAAGATGTTTACATTTCTTTTTTGACCTTCAATCCCTGAAGAATTTTTATATAATTCATCTATGTTTTTTGTTTATTTGAATATTCAATTTTCCTCTTAAACCATAAAGTAGAGTCTGTAGTTTAATATTACTTTTTTTTCTCCCTTTGTGCCCTCGAACTGGTTAATTCTATTGAATTTGAGACACTTAACCCGTAACTCGTTTACATCCATAATTCCTTTCAATATAACTAATCGGGTAAGTAAAAATATCAAAATAAAAAATAGAAAAAGTTTTTAGAAAAAAACCACACATTCAATCCAATGGTTTATTGCTTTTTACTTTCGATTTCCCGCGATTTGTATCGAATTTTAACCATTAAGTTCCGTAGTTCAACAATATCGCCCTCAGATGACACATAATCTTTTTGAACCCCCTCGGCAAGCGGAACGCTTACAATTTTATTCCCGCTGAGGGACACCATCTTCCCGAAGTCTCCCTTACTTATTAACTTCATCACTGCAAGCCCAAATCGCAATCCAAGGATTCTGTCGAAGGAGTTTGGGGTTCCTGCCCGCATGGTATGACCCAATACAACGCTTCGGCATTCGTAATTCGTATCGTTCTTTTTGAATTCCTCCTCTAAATCCTTTCTTAATCGCAATTCCTCAACTATTGTTTTGGAGATTTTTAATTTTGATAAGAGGGGGTTTCCAAAGGGGTCTTTAGGCAAATTATCAAGCGTCTCTTGGCTTATGGTTTGAAAATCCCTTTCTAATGACTCTTCTGAAGGATATGCGCCTTCCGAACATGCAATAATGTGATATTTATGCCCTGCATTCACTCTCCGCTTTAAAACCTCTACTATATGCCTTTTAAAGTCAAAAGGGGTTTCTGGAATGAGAATTATATCTGCCCCGCTGGAAATTCCGCTGTAAATGGTTAAGAATCCCGCATCCCTTCCCATGACTTCCACGATAAAGATTCTTTGATGGGACCTTGCGGTTGTCGTAAGATTATCCATCGCATTTGAAGCCAGCTGGACTGCACTCCAAAATCCGAAGGTATAATCCGTGCCGGCTAGGTCATTATCGATTGTTTTCGGGCATCCAATGATATTGGCATTGGTATACTTACAAATTGTATCGGCAACCCCTTGAGTATCGTCGCCACCGATTACAACCAATGCATCAATTCCCAAATCATCAAACTTACCTGCGATTTCTTGGGATATTTTTTTCTTAAGTTCTTCCTTTTCCTCCTTTGATTCGGCATTTGCAACGGGAGCAAAGGGATTAGTCCTGCTTGTATATAATAACGTGCCGCCAATTGTATGCAGATCGTCATGTTCGGCAATATTAAGGGGGATTGTGATATTCTCCAATACTCCTTTCCATCCTTTAATAATTCCAACACATTCAATCCCTTCATCAAATGCTTTTAGCATTATCCCATAAATAACCGAATTAAGACCCGGACAATCGCCGCCGCCCGTCATTATTCCGACCTTTTTAATTGCCACTTCTAAATTTCACCTTTTTTTAGTTATAGTTTTAACTTTTCCAAATAAATTTGATTTCTCTATGGTTCTATTAAGAAAAGATCTCTATTTAATTTATATTAAAAAGGAACTTAAAACACGATTTTCAATCTTTAATGGGATTATCTAATTATTGAAATGATTTCAAAAAAAGGCCCATTGGATTTATACGTAAAAAATTTCTTAACTAATGATTTTACTGTGTATCTATTTTTTTATAGGAGAATTTGCTTTTATCTCGCGGGACAATGTAGCTGCCCCCCGCGGTATCGATTATTCTCAAGGTGAAATCGAACTTACCTTCTGCCGCTTTGTCTATATTTTTTATTAGAGCCTTAATTTCTCCTCTTGTTAAATCATCGTCTTCTAAGGCGTGTTTATAGGTTAACACAGCATTTTTGAATCGTGAAAGAATCCCTTCAATGTTTGTAAAGTAAAAACCCGCTGTTGGTCCGGGTTCTACCTCTAATTCCAATTCGGGTATCTCTAAACTAGCTGTGGGGGAGCGATATACCTTCGATTTGAGGTCCTCTTCATTGGTTACCCTTAATTCTGAAATTCCTGGTTCCGTCCTTGTGGTTATAGGTATAAGGTCATTTTGGTGATACTCGCAATTATTACACTCAAAGGTAATGATTAGCATTTTATCTTCGTCTGGGAGGTCATATACCGTTTTTTGTAAGTTTAAGGTTCCATTTTGGCACATAGGACATTTGAAGGCCAAATTGTTATTACCTTTACTCTCTTTTCCGTTCATCGTTATCCTTTTCTCATAAATTTCTGTTTTTCTTAATACATTAATTGTAATGGTGTTTATAATAAAGATATGACGGTTATTGAAGTCTCCCCGCCCTAAAGGACGAGGATTCCTACGAGTCCGCTAAGAGTTAGCTGGTGGGCATATCTTAGGGCTGTGTATCGTAGAAAACCCCTTCCACTTGCGTAGAAAGGATTCCTCCTTCAAAGAGGGTTGATGCGATAGGTCATCAGATGTAAGAAATTTTACCATAATATTTATAGCGGTTTTTTTGTTAATTATTTATGAATTCAAGGCTAATTATTGATTTTTCTATTATGGCTATCGAAACAGATCAATAAATTATGCCTTTTCTTCCACAACCGATCATTCCGTTTTGAATTCTACCACTTTCAATAGATTTCTTATTACGCTATACCAAAAAATTTTAATATATTGAATTATTTACATAGAAAAATTATTTACATAGAAAAATTATATCTTAAAAATATTGCTTAATAATATAGTACGGTTAGAACAAATGGCTACTAAAATTCGATTTCAACATAGTTTTGTTCTACATTCAGTATTATTATTAAGTATTGTAATTTTATTACTACGAATCGTAGTAATTCTTTTACCTTTATAAAAATATAACCGGAAAAATGTTTCGATTCGAAGGTTTTTCTTGGTTATATAGAGATTAAATATTTAATAAAAGTTAAAAAGAAAAAGTTGGAACAAAAAAAATGGAGAACGAAATATAAACGATTCGTGTAGAATAATTACCCGAAATCATTAAAGATAAACGCGAATATAATTTTGCTTCATTCGCTCTATGAGAGGCGGGGGGTTGGAAGCGATTGGATTGCCTCTAAGGTAGATGTGTGACAATTCGGGCAACATGATAAAGGATTCGGGGAGGTCGGTGAGCTTGTTGTTTTCCACTTCTATGCCCTTTAGCGACCACAACCGGGAGATGGAGGGCGGCAACTGCTCGAGCTTATTGCAAGCCAACCCCAAGGTCTTGAGTGAAGACAAGTTGCCGATGGACTCGGGTAATCGGGTGAGCTTATTACACGTGAGGTCACAGTAACTAAGCGAGGTGAGGTTGCCGATGGACTCGGGTAATCGGGTGAGCTTATTAGTATTACAGCCAAGACGCTCGAGCGAGGTGAGATTGCCGATGGACTCGGGTAATCGGGTGAGGTTATTTTTTCCCATATACAACCTCTTCAAGGAGGAGAGCTCGCCGACGGACTCTGGCAATGCTTCCAGGTTCCCGGGTTCGCCTCCAAGCATCTCGAGGTTCGCAAGGCCGCCGATGGACTCTGGCAAGCCGTTGGGATCGCTCACGCTGAAGGTAAACTCCCGAAGCGTCTTGAGGTCACCGATGAACTCGGGAA
>CAZDJH010000149.1:0-6235 GCA_964505645.1 uncultured archaeon
CTGCTTTCTTATGACCTTTAATAGGTGCTTATATTGCGGGTCTATTCTTTCGAGTATCTTTTGCTGTGCATCTATTCCCCCCTTCCATGGAATTCCATCCAATTCTAAGGTCATATCATTTGTATCATGTAAAGCATTCCGTGCATTTTGCATATCATGGGGATCTGCCCTGTTAAATGAATAGGAAAAAAAGATCATAACGGTATGGGTTTCGCCAAAAACTCGTGCACCTATAGTAGGAATTATTCCGTATTTTTTTGATATCTCTGTCCCTCTATTTATCGCCTCTGGGACCTTTTCTAAAGGAAAGAAGCTTCCCACATACTCAAAACCACCCCCTTTTCTGAAATCAGCCGCTATGGCATAAAACTGGGGTTTCCTTAGAAATGCTTCTCTGATCTTAGGATGAGCTGCCATATATCTCGTATCATTCACCTCATAAATTTTCTTTAGGGTTTCTCTTTTTTTATCCAAAGCTTTTTCTGAATTTCCGGTGATATAAGCGATTATAAATATGTAATCCTTCATCCAATCTGGCTTTTCTTGTGCTGCCAATAGGATATCCTCGGTTAAATCACTTTTTGTAACATTATATAATAAAGATGGGATAATTTCAGATTTCTTGAATGACCCCATAACCAAATCCCTCATCTTCGGCTTGGGATAGAGTTTAATCGATATTTTAGTTACGATCCCCAATGTACCATAAGAGCTAGTAAATAACCCAATGAAGTCGGGAATTGGTCCCCTTGAAAACCAAGAATCAGAAAGCGCTCATGAACCAAGTTTACAAATCTCTCCATTGGGAAGAACGACTTCTAATCCATTGATCATACTACCATGGTTCCCGTGCTGGTGGGACAAGCTTCCAGAGCCATGGATTAATGCGTTTCCCGCAATAGTGACAGATGGGGGAGCATCAGGAATTGATAATTGTAATTCGGGATACTTTTTATCTAAGAACGCCTGAAGTGTCCCAATTGCTACTCCAGGCTCTATTAGTGCATAACGACTCAACCTATTAATTTTAAGTATGGAGTTCATTCTTTTCAAATCAAGCACGATCCCTCCTTTCACTGGAAGAGTTAGACCGCTTAATGTGAGTCCTCCACCCATGGGAACAAGAGGTATCTTCTCTTTATTTGCTAACTGTACGATTTTCTGAATCTCTTCTGTTGCGTTGGGCATTACAACAAAACCTACATCTCTTGGTTCAGAAGCTCCTGGGTCGATGGAATAAATGTAGAGCTCCGCCGGATTATTGGAGACAAATTCTTTGCCGACAATATGTTGTAATTCCGTAAGAATTTTATCTAATTTCAATTACATTACCATCTTTGTTTTTAATTGATCTATCTTCTTATAGTTAAGATTACCCTGCTTTTGGAATAATAATTTTAATTACTCTAACTATAATTTTGATATCTCAATTTTATCTAAAATTTCAATCAAATCAATAACTTCCAGTCCAAGATTAAATTCTTCATTTGCATCGCTTAGATTTCTTTTACAGAAAGGACATGTGGAAGAAAGAACCTCTGCACCTGTTTCTTTAGCTTCTTCAACCCGCTCTTTTGAAATCTTGAGCGACCAGTCGGGATATCCGATCTTTACGCCACCACCCGCTCCACAGCACCAAGAATTTTCCTTAATTCGAGGCATTTCCAAAAATTTAAGCCCGGGTATACTTTTATATACCTCACGTGGAATATCATATACCCCTGCATGCCTTCCCAGATGGCACGGATCGTGATATGTTACTGTTTTATTATATTCGGTCTTAAATTTGATCTTACCCTCATCTAAAAGTTGCTTAACCAATTCAACAGTATGATAGATCTCAACATCCATATCTACGCCTTGTTTCTCAAAATCTACTTTTAATGTCCGATAACACCCCGCACAAGAGGTGATTACCTTGGTTGCTCCGGTTTCTTTAATCTTTTTAACATTATAATTCATAATTTCTTTCACAGGCTTAATTTGGCCTGTTCTAATAAGGGGACTAGTACAGCAGTGTTCATCGATCAATGTAAAGTCAACGCCCGCATTTTTTAAGAAGCGGAGAGTAGAATCTCTTAAGCTTTGCTGACGGTAATTAGAGGTGCACCCAATAAAGTAAACATATTCTGCTTTATCCGGTAAACCATACTCTTCCTTAAGATCTTCGTTCGTAGAGTTGGGTTCACCATATGGATTAAAAAACTCTGGATTCGTGGTTCTCTTTAATAATGCTTTCTGTTTTTCCGGACAATATCCGTTCTTTACAGCCTCCGCCCTTGCGGCTTCAATTATATCCACTAGAAATTCGTTAAACTTATCAAAACGACAATTAATATTACAATTTCCGCATGTAGGACATGCGTACAAAATATTTGCAATCCTCTCATTCCACTTAATGTCATCTTTTAGGAGCGCATAAATCAACCACATACGTCCACCCGTGCTGAAAGTTTCAAATTGAAAGTTCTTATAGCTGGGGCAATTAAAATCGGAATAATTGTACGTAAATTTACAATATCCGCATCTAAAACATCGATGGATAATATCTTTATATTCTTCTAAAGTCATTTAATCTACCTCCCAGTTTCCTGGATTCATAATATTGTTTGGATCTAATTGGTTTTTTATAGTTTTTAATAAGAATTTATACTGTGGGTTTATTTTCTCAAGTATCTTTCGTTGAGCCTCCAACTCGCCTTTCCAAGGTATTCCTCCTAATTCCAAGGTCATATCATTTGTATCTTGTAAAGCATTACGCGCGTTTTGAATATCATCAGAGTCTGCTCGATTGAAAGAGTAAGAAAAAAAGACCATAACGGTATGGGTCGCACCAAAAACACGCGCACCCAAGGTAGGGATAATTCCGTACTTTTTTGATATTTCCTTCCCTCTATCTAATGCCTCTGGGACCTTTTCTAAAGGAAAGAAGCTTCCAACATACTCAAAACCGCCCCCTTTCCGAAAGTCAGCCGCCTTAGCAGCGAATTGGGGCTTTTCTAAAAAGACATCGCTTATTCTAGGTGGTGCCTTCATGTATCTGGCCCCGTTTTTTCTATATATTCGTTTTAATTTTTTTTCCTTCTTATCTAATTCATCTTGTGATTTTCCTGTGATATATGCAATTATAAAGATATAGCCTTTCATCCAATCAGGTTTGCCTTGAGCACCTAATAAAATATCTTCCGTAAGATCCGTATATGTTACTTTATATAATAATTCGGGAATGACATCTGATTCCTTGAATAAACCAAAGACTAAATCCCTCATCTTAGGTCGCGGATAGAGTTTCATAGATAATTTTGTAACTATCCCCATGATTCCAAAAGAACTGGTAAATAAGCCAATAAAGTCAGGAATGGGGCCTCTGCTAAACCAGTAATCCGAAAGCGCACAAGAGCCTACCCTACAAATCTCACCATTAGGGAGAACCACCTCTAACCCATTAATCATATCACCGTGATTTCCATGCTGATGAGAAAGAAAACCCGAGCCATGAATCAACGCATTTCCGGCGACAGTGACCGAAGGAGGGGCATCGGGTACTGATACTTGTAATTCGGGATATTTCTCATCTAAATATGCTTGCAAGCGTCCTGTTGAGACACCAGCTTCGATCAACGCATACCGACTAAGTTTGTTGACTTCTAAGATAGAGTTCATTCGTTTCATGTCAACCACAATACCGCCGTTTACCGGAAGGACTAATCCACTTAGGGTCAGTCCGCCTCCCATCGGAACAATTGGGATCTTTTCCCTATTTGCTAGTTGTACGATCCTTTGAACGTCCTCAGTAGTATTTGGCATGACCACAAAATCTACATCCCTCGGTTCAGAAGCTCCAGGGTCGATAGAATAGATATATAACTCCGCGGGATCATTTGAAACATAATCTTTACCAACTATAGCTTGTAATTCTGTAAGTATTTTTTCTTGATCCAAATAAATCACCTTTTAATTTCATACTTCTTTTTTTATTTCTATATTAATTGAGATCTTTTTTATTTAATAATATCTAAAGAATATTTCTATTCCTCAATAATAAACTCCCAAACACAATAAAAGGTGTCGGGATGATCATCGGGCGGACAGCAGATACATTTTGTCTTTATTCTCGGATCAATTGTCTTCGCAAATTCCCCGTACTCAATCATTCCAATCCTTTTACACGGGAAGTCAGGCAATCCTTTCCTATTTCGGGCGGTCTGTACACGGCACTTGTTCATTCGAAAGACACAGCGATCTTCGGAAATCTCAACAATTTCTTGTTCATTTATATTTGCATATACCCTAAATTTTAGGGCTTCACATAAAGCGGGGATTCCGCCTTTTTTTGGAAGATTAAACCGTTTCATAATCCTTCTGGCTTCCGTAGGGCTGAAACTCTTCCAAGATATTGCGTCTAATTCTATTGCTTTTTCGAGCCCGTATTTTTTTTCGGCGGCTAAAAACCAAGTCCCATCTATAGCAAGCCAGTTTTTTGAGATATCCTCAATATAAGAAATTAATTCAGATTTTGATAATTCTAATAACGCTTCATTCACGTAAAAACATCTCAATCAAATAGAAATGATAATATATAATTAAACACAAATTAAATAAAATCTTTAAGTAGAATAAATTTTAGGTTTAAAAAAAATCTCTATAGGATTAAGGAACAAGACATTTAATCATAGAAATTATAGAGGGATAAAAAATATATAAATAAAATATAAAAAATAGTTACCAGATGAGAGATGTGATGATTTCCTTGGCTTTAGAAGCTATTTTTTTCTTTAAGATCTTATTAATACGAAGGTCGTTGATAGATTGTTCCAGTTCCGTATCGAGATTCTTAATTTCATCCATTAGATTCGATTTTTCACTTTCATTCTCGACAAGGTTAATCATAGGATTATATTTATTCATGAGCTTCTCCAATTTAGCCCTAAAAGCTTCTTTAATCTTTGGAGAAATCACATTTCCTCCTTTCACCATGATTGGAAGGACGGGTACTCGTATGGTCGTCTTTTTAGTTTGGGGGTGGGAAAAATAAAAGATGAAAATAGGGATTCCAACGGTGGCATCTTTAGTCTTAATTTCAATCGTATATCTCTTAAGAAACTCTTGTACATGGGTCATCTCCTCATCTTTGATATCTTCGATATTCGTTAGTATTTCCTGCTTCTTATTTTTTATTTGGGCCACAACATCCTCGGTGGACGCTCTTTTATCGCTTAATTCTGAATGTTTACTTTCAATTTTGCCTTCGACCTCGACGATTTTAGATTCTAATTCGGATATTTTTTGTTGATGGGTGCTTTCTATGTCTGAAATTTCCCGATCTATATTTCGCTTCAATTGACTTATCTCCTTTTCATATCTTCGAATCGCATTTCCTAAATTATCGTACTGTAAATTGAGGTCCTTCATTGCCTCATCGAGCAAAAATAGATCCCTTTTATTAATTGCTTCCTTTAGATGGCTTACAGAATCTCTTAGACCACTAATGTTATTGTTGAGCTCCGTTGTCTTATCATTGATTTTAAATCGACCTGTTTTTACTAGTTCCTCTGGAGTCGCATGAATATCCTTTCCCTTTTCTTTTTTTAACTCCTCATTGAGCATCGCCAGTTGTTTCTCCTCTTCTGTAGTATCAATCTTTGTTTTACGCAGTTTTTCTGCCTCGCCCTTTCCTGTTTTAATCCATGTATTGCATAATTCTGTGATAATGTCCACGTAATTATCAAGCATATTAATATCTTTCATATTGACAAAATCAAAAACTTCTTGAGCTATCTTTACTTGATTGACGCTTTTGGCAATGGGTTCCCCTTCTAATATAAAATAAGATCCTGAAAATGAGTTAATACTGTATTGATTTAAAAAGAAATTCTCAAAATACCTTACCTCCTCCGCACTAAATAAGGCTTCTTGTATGATAGTAGCGCGATCGAAATTACTGCTGCTGAGAAAACCCCCGGTATCCAAGTATTTATCATCATAATTCTCCAGAGAATTAAGGAACGATTCAGGGTCCGATCCCTTGATAACATTATCCGGTCTTGGAGGTTTTTTGTTAAATTTCCCGACCTCTAACTCCTCTTGGGTATTGAGTAAATACGAACACACACAAGCGCGAGTATCGGTTAACGGTATTAATCGAACCGGCCAAAAACACATCGTTATATGATGGATTTTTCCAAATTTATCTATTTTCTTGCCATATACATTGATTAGATCAATTAATCCCATT
>CAZDJH010000149.1:6245-8742 GCA_964505645.1 uncultured archaeon
AGGGTAGCCTTACTCCGAGCTCGGACACCCGCATCTAAATTAACTAAATAGGGTATGATAGATTCCATTTTGAATTCACTTTACATTAATAAATTCTATATATCTTTAAAAAACAAAAACTAATTAAATTAATTAAGCTTTGGGATCTGATATAATCCAAAAAAATTTATAATACAATATTTTATGACTTCTATTAATAATACAAAGTAGAATAGTGACGTGAGATAAAAATGAACTTACCGGAAAAGTTTTTAGAGGGAAAAGGAGCATTAATTACGGGGGGCGCGTCGGGATTTGGGAGGAGTATCGCTCAAACATATGCGGAACAAGGTGCGGATTTAATATTAGTTGATATTAACGAAGATCTTCTGGAAGAAACATCGAAAAAGATCGAAAGTGATACAAATCAGAAGGTAATTCCTATCGTGTGTGATGTATCTGACTCGGATAAAGTTAAGCAAATGGTCAAGCAAGCGTTTTCCGAGTTGGAAAATATATATATTTTAAATAATAATGCGGGTGTTGGATTAAACTTCGGAAAGGATATTACAAGGGTCCGTGAAAGTCTTTTCGATAAAACAATTGCCATCAATCTAAAGGGACAATGGTTAGTGGCCAAAGAGATGGCCCGAAAGATGAAAAAGCAAGATTTTAAACCCTTGGCAGGGAAAATAATCCATACAGCTTCAATTGCGGGGATGGTGGTCGATGCGGGACTTCCCGCATATAGCATAAGCAAGGTTGGTGTAATCGCATTGATGCAACTCCTTGCGAGGAGTTTGGCCCCAAAAATTACGGCCAATTCAATTTCACCGGGATATCATATTACCGGAATCTATGACAATCGCGAAGATATAATGAAAATGACTATGGAGCAGGGGCACGTAAAAACGCCCTTAAATCGGCTTGGGACGGTAGAAGATGTTGTAAAAGCCTCATTATTTCTAGCCTCCTCGCTTTCGGATTTCATGACGGGACATAACCTTCCTTGCGATGGTGGAATTGCTGAAGTGGGTGTTCCACCATATTATTTTGATTCCGAAGTTTAAATCTCTTATTTTTTTTTATTTTTCTTATATTTTTCAAGTCCATCCGATTTAACCCAAATTTCAAATTTTTACAATCATTATTTAATATAGAATTAAAATGACCGAAGAAAGAGAAAAGAAGGCACAAGCACTTAAAAAAGATCTCAATCAAAAAAAGGAGATATTAGAGAACGTTATGGAGGATATAAAAAAGGATAAAAGCCACGATTCAGAAAAGAAAATGAAGCTCCTCGAGAATATCGAAAAAAATAGGGCCGTTATGCAGAGAATATCAGATCTTATTGAAAAAAATAGAGAAATTAAGGAAGAATAAATAAAATAAATTGAAAGAGTTCAATTAATGTTTTCCTCTACCAGCACCATTATCCTTTTCTTTAAAGGGTATTCCATGGGGATAGAGGTGTTCTAATTCTTTCGGTTCTGTATTATAACCCCCATTCTCCATTAGATTATATAATTTTTGAGAATTAAAATCTAAGGAAAATTCCATAATCTCTTCCGCTAAAAGAATATAAGAAAATCCCGTTAAGAAGGGCATTCCCCAAAAGTAGATAATTACCATAAACACACCGAAGATTAAGAACAGTCCATCGCCCCTTAGGAATCCGCTCAAATCCACATTAGTAAAGAATTGAATAAACGTGACTAAGGCGGAAATTCCCACTACACCTTTTATAATCGATTGCGCCCAGATACTAATGGGTTCTATATCACCGGGTTGACGATGGTGTTTTGGCTGTCGATAGTAGACGATTCCCGCGTCATTTAATAAGAAATTACCGGAAATAAAAAATGCAAATAGCACAAACGATAAGATCATGGGAATAATGCATAAGAGATTATAACCAACTATGAATCTAAAGAAATTATGGGTGCCGAATTGATCAAAATTGGTGGGAAATCCCCAAAATATCGCAAAGGTGTTATAAGAAAAAAATCCAACCGAAATAGAGAGTAAGAGAGGTAATAGTACCCGTTTGAGCCTTATTAATAACCCGATTTCCCGTCGATCTTCCATATCCAGAACTATAATTGCGTTATAATACCTTTTACTGACCTTAAATGAGATATTTCTCAGCCATATGAAAAAATAGGCGAAATAGGGGCAGAACTGATTGAAGATCGCCGCGGTGAGCGGAAGAAAAGTATACCATATTATTATTGTAGCGATTACAGCAATAGTGATATTTGTCATATAAAAATTTAAGATAAGGGTCTGGTTAAAGACATTAATCTGAAATAAAAACAGTAAGAGCGTCAAGGACATTAAAACAATCACGACTATATTTGTAATAATGGCCAATTTTCTCCGCTTGATGGTATCCCATAGTCCTTCTTGGCGAAAGTTTAGCTTTCTACCCTTCCAAATCAGCAACCCGATTCCGGAAATGATCAAGGAGATGAAGAGGATAAACAAAGGAATACCTAAAGGAAACGAGCTCGACAAC
>CAZDJH010000150.1:0-8706 GCA_964505645.1 uncultured archaeon
GTAATTATCATAAGCATTATTCTCTCTTTATTGGTCTACGCGATTGGCATTATTGTCAGCCTCCCTTCTGGAATAACGGGTTATGATTATAATTTTTATTATAATGCCGTAAAGACTTTTTGGGAAGGAGGGGACCCCTACTCTCTGCTCTACTTTTACGTGAGTTATTCCTTCATTCTCTTTGCTTGGATGTACTTTCTTCCGTATATTGTTGGGTTATTTGTTCATATTGCCATCACGGAAGTTATGTTCCTTTGGATTTTAATAAATTTAAAGAAAAATTACCATTACGGTTGGTATTTTGGAAATGTAATTGTCATCATTGTGGCCTTTATTACCCTTAATATTGACATCTGGTGTGCGTTTGGCTTATTTATGTATAATAAGTACAGAGAAAAGTGGTATAGTCCGTTCTTTTTGATTTTTTCCTTCCTCAAACTCACGGCAGTATTGGTCGCAGGTGTAATATTTTTGATTAACATCATATTCGAGAAGAAGGTTAGGTGGAAACAAATACCCGCCTTTACGGTCGTACTGGGCATTGTATTCGTTTCACTCCTATTTGGTAGCGGTCTCTTGGGAAATATCAGGACAAATGCGCTGGTCTTGCAAATGCCTCATCTTATATGGTATTCACTAATAATAATGGTTTTTACTCAGTTCCAAGACTATTCGGATAAAACGCTGGGGGGAATTTGGGTTGTATATGCGGTCTGCCAGCTAATGTATGGAATAACTTGGAGTTACATTTGGATATGGTAAATCGTATTGTAAAGGGGCGGGAAAGGCCGAATCTCACCTATAGTAAAAATTCTATAGTCAGCAACCACGCACAGAAACCTTCCTATTTAATACATCCTTTTACGTAATCGGTAAAAACCTTTAGATTTTTGGTTAATCTTATTTTTTATCTTTAATTATTTCCTATATCCACTAATTATATTATTAAAGGATACTAAATGAATACAGAATTATCAATCGAACAACTTCAAGAGAAGAAAGTAATTGTATTCGACCTAGATGGGACGATTGTGAAGTTGAAAGTCGACTGGAAGCGTTTACGGGAGAATCTAAGTCAGAAATTCTCGAAACTCTATAAAACCTCCCGGAGCTTTGACAGAATTACCACTTGTTTGGGTGAAGTCTTGGAAAAAGGGGACAAAGATGTGTTTAATGAATTTATTGAGTTGATCCGTGCTAAGGAGTTGGAATATATAGAGGATGCCGCAGAAATAAAAGAAACTACCTATTTCATTAAGCACAGTAAAGAATTTGGCATCTCTCAAGATACGAAATTCGCCATTCTCTCCCTAAATAGTAGGGATACCGTCAGAGAAGCGATTAAACTCATTGATATAGAAAAAAAGGTAAGTTATATCGTAGGAAGGGAGGATGTACAGAATTGGAAGCCGAATCCCGAGGGTTTATTAAAGATTAAAGCTCATTTTGGTATAGATAATGAAATGGTCTATTTTGGAGATGTACAAAAGGATGTTTTGACGGGAGAACGGGCCGATGTGGATGCATATTTCATTGATGAACTCATTAAGCTCGTAAATAAAAAGATAAAGCGTTAACTCAGCAGGGATGTGCTATTTACATATATTTTATAATAACATTAAACTTTTCTATCCCTAAATCATCGTTGCCTTTTCCTAACGGCGTCAAGATAACCACCTCATTGGATGCGATTTCTAAGTCTCCTTTGAGTTTTACGGTGGGGTCTTTCATCGTGGGCACATAAGGGTTCCATATTAAATCTTTTGAGACGGAGTGGGTAACCATCCACTTTTCAGGGTCTAATTTATACCCGCTTATTTCCATTGCTTCAAAAATATATCCCACTGTTGCGTCAAATGGAACAACCAATTGAACATTTTCCTCCCCTTCAATATCTCCGCATGCCAGGCAGTCGCCTCGCCTTTCAATTTCAAGCCCATCAAATTGCCCATAGATTCCATTATAGTTAATATAAGGTGGATACATTGGAGGGCCGATGTTTCGCCCCTTGACCCGAAATAGAAGCTTTAATGCCTCTTGAGATTCGATGCTTGAAATGATGGAACTTACCGTTTGAATCGCCGCGATCTTGTTGCCTAAGATGTTTTCCATTTCCTCAAATTTATAATCGGGCCCAAAGGTTTTCTTGATGTTGTCTTTCCACTCCCGAATTTCCTCTTCCGTAAGCGAGTCTTGTTTCTCTGGGGGGACATTCTCATTAAATACCCGCCCCCTTAAATCCTTCAGCTCTTTCCGTGCTAACTCGAGCAGCTGGAACACGTCCGCATCTTTATTAAAATTGGGTTTGCGGTCAAATCTTTTCTCGAAGTTCACTTCTGCTTTGATAACACATTGATTGCGGTTGCGGGGGAGCCCCTTAAGGGTACATGCAGCTACTAATTTATCGTCTGGGGGTGGGATTGGGACCAAGCAACGATAACACGCGGTCTGGTTCATTACTTCAGGCGCATACTTATCATCGAATTCTTCCTCGACTTTTGCCCTAACTTCAGCCACCACCGGTTCAATCTTCTCTTGTTTAAGCTCAAAGATCTGTTCTTCTAGTGCTTCAATCTTTTCCTGAGCTTCAAAATACTCCGGATGTTCCCCCTCTTCAAGTTCCCAAAGTTTTGTGCTCACGATTTTTTCGATTTCGGTTTCTTTA
Source organism: uncultured archaeon (assembly GCA_964505645.1). Lineage (GTDB taxonomy): Archaea > Asgardarchaeota > Lokiarchaeia > Sigyniarchaeales > SOKP01 > TEKIR-8. Next base: position 2,666 of record CAZDJH010000150.1, read on the forward strand.
TTTTTATATTGAATTCCGGACCCCTCAGGAATGATAACCTGACAGTGCCCTTCAAATCCCACGGTACCGCCTTCCACACACGGCTTATTTAACCGCAAGCAAATCTTATTGAGGTCCAATCTGGCATTAAAATTATCTAAAGCCATGATAACCACATCGGAACTCTCGTATACCTCCATAGGAAGTTTCTGTAATTTTTCAAAATAATAATCAACATTTAAAAAGTGGTTCATTTCCTTTAATCGTTCTGCGGCGACCTCTGCCTTTGGTCTCCCCTCGTCTCCCGGCCTGAAAAGCATTTGGCGAGATAGGTTGGAGGTTTCGATGAGGTCCAAATCAACCAAGATGAGCTTTCCGATCCCCATGAGCGCAAAATCTTTGGCGATCTCACATCCTAACGCGCCTACACCCACAATCATGACGCAACCTTCGGAGATGACGCTCTGGTCCCACCCTTCCAGTAAATCATGCCTTGCATAGATACGGGACTTTTTAATATTCTCTTTTTGATTCATTTTAACCTATTAATATTTACATTTCTATTTATTTTTAATGTTTCCAAATTTCCCCCATTTAAACCTTGATTTATTTCCAAATTTATTAGCGTATAAAACTATTCCTAAGCGGTAATATGTTACTCCTATTTTTCCAAAGTCGGGTTTTATTCGAATAGAAATATAAGAATAAAATAACACCGTTTTAACGGTTCTAATCACCTTTAAAAACCCTCTTTGTAAAGCATTAATATTCTATAAATTCTATGCCGAAATTCTTATCCAAATTAGTAAAATAGGATCGAATATCGTTAAAAAATTAAGAATAAGTTTATGAAAATAAACATACATATTTTTAATAGAATAAGTAATTCAAAATACAATTAATAAATGGAGATGAACTTACATGAGTGAAAATAAAAGAGAAATAGAAATTGTAAAAGAATTAGATACGACAGGTTTATTTTGCCCAGAGCCTCTATTTGAGGTGAGAGAACTAAATGAAACTGTAGATATTGGTCAATGTTTTATGGTTCTTGCTGATGATCCCGCTGCGGAAGAGGATTTCAAACGATGGGCAAAAAGAACGGGGAATGAAATAATTGAATTTACTAAAAACGGAGACTTACTCACATTTACATTTAGAAAAAAGGGATAGGGGGTGAAATTGAATGTCAGAAAAAAAGCAATTATTATATGTCCAGACGAGTGATAAGCCTGCTCGTCAATATTCCCCACTAGTTCTATCCCAAACTGCGAAAGCAATGGATGTTGATGCCATAGTCTACTATCTGGGAATGGGATTAAAAATACTAAAACCTGGAGAGGCAGAAAAGATTCAGTTGGGAGATTTCCCAAATGTGAAACAGATGATTGATAAGACTTTAGAATCGGGGGTAGAAATTCTTGTTTGCGAAGCATCTAAAAGAATGCTCGGATGGGAAAGCGTTGATCTCATATCGGGGGTAAAGATTGTGGGTGCAGCTACACTAAATGACCTTGTTCTCGACGCAGATGGAACAATGTGGTTTTAACCATAATTCTAATAGAATCTTAATTATAGAAATAGGTGAATAATAAAATGAATGTGTATTTGGATTATCAAGCAGCAAAACCAGTTGATGAGAGGGTTGTGGACGAAATGCTCCCTTATTTCAATCGAAAGTTTGCAAACCCAGCCAGTTTACATAAGGCTGGAGATGTTGCAACAGAACTACTAAAACAATCTCGAGAAAAGGTTGCTGACTTTATTAATGCTCCAAACCCTTCAAGCATTATTTTTACGTCAAGTGCTACCGAATCAAATAATTTAGCTCTTATAGGTGGAGCTCTAAAAAATAAGCGTAAAGGAAATCATATAATCATCTCTGAAATTGAGCACATTTCCATACGAAATATCAGTAAGTATTTAGAACAAAACGGATTTGAAGTAAGCAGAGTTCCTGTGGACATGTATGGAATTGTGCAAATTGAAAAATTAAAACAGCTAATTAATGAAAATACGGTTATGATCTCAATTTCTACAGCGAGTAATGAAGTCGGGTCAATACAATCAATTAAAGAAATAAGTAAAATTGCCTCTGAAAACCAAATATTATTTCATACTGATGCTGTAGCGAGTGAAAGTTCTATTTCGATGGATGTTCAAGGAACCCCAATAGATATGGTATCGTTATCTTCAAATGATATTTATGGTCCTAAAGGTGTAGGTGCATTATATTTGAAAAAAGGAGTGAGAGTAAATCCCGTATTGATTGGGGGCGGTCAAGAAAGAGGAATGAGGTCCGGTTCTCATAATATGCCTGGTATAGTAGGGTTTGCAAAGGCTGCCGAAATAATGAAGAAAGCAATAAATAGTGAAGCTACGCGGCTTGAAAAATTACGAGATAAACTTATCAATGGGGTATTGAAAAACATTCCAAAATCATATTTAAATGGGCACCCCAAAATAAGATTACCTCACAATGCAAATTTTCGATTTGATTATATCGAGGGAGAATCGTTAATTCTCGGGCTAAAGGATAGGAAAATAGCGGCTGCTACGGGTTCAGCATGTACCTCCAAAACATTAGAACCGTCACATACCCTAATTGCGATGGGTTTATTGCATGAAGAGGCCCATGGAAGTCTGCTTCTTACATTAGGAAGATATACCAAAGAGGCTGAAATTGATCAAACCTTAGAAGTACTTCCTGATGTAGTGAGTAGATTAAGGAAATTATCTCCATTAACTCCTGAAAGTTTATCAAATCAAAGAAAAGAGGTGGAAAATTAGGATGAAATCAACTCAATATTCAGACAAGGTATTGGATCATTTTCGTAATCCAAGAAATGTTGGGACTATTGAAGAACCAGACGGATATGGAAAGGTCGGAAATCCCGTTTGCGGAGATATAATGGAAATGTTTATTAAAGTGAGGGAAGGAGAAAACGGTGAAGAAATTATCGATGAAATAAAGTTTAGAACATTTGGCTGTGGGTCAGCGGTGGCGACATCCTCAATGACTACAGAAATGGCGAAGGGATTATCATTAGATGATGCCTATAAAATATCTCGAAATGATGTTGCTGATGAATTGGAAGGGTTACCCCCTGTTAAAATGCACTGTTCAAATCTTGCAGCCGATGCGTTAAAAGCGGCAATTGATAATTATCGGTTGGGTACAAAACCAGATGTAGAAGTGGTTTCCTCTTGTTTAATTACCGATATTGGAGATATCACCGGATTTGAAGAGTTTTTAGGGAAGGGGGTATATCAAAAAGTTCCAGATTTGAATGAATTAAAAAATAAACGGGTGCTTATTGTTGATAGGGGTGATGAGAGCTTAGAATTGGCCTTAAAGTTGATGGACCATACCGGACGGGTCGTGGTGGTAACTTCTGCTGATACCCCACCGGGAAGTGGAGAAATAAAACAAAATCTAAAAAGATCGGACGTAAAATTCTTATATCAATCGGAACTGCTTGAAATTCAAGGAACCAATGACGTTGAAAAGGTAATTATCCATGCCCTTGATGAGGGAGAGAAATATGAACTCTTTGTGGATGTTGTAATTATTTTAACATAACTTTTAATTTTTATTTTTAATTTTGTGAAGCGTAGAATTTAGAGTCTTAAAGTAAGAAAAGCGTAAAATTGGAGAGAGAATAAAACTCTTTATATTTTAAAACTTTTTTCAAATTGTAAACTATTAGAGATAGGTAAAACATTATAGATTTTGTATAAAATAGACGATTTATTTTATTACTTTCTTGGATAATAGTATATTGATAAAAAATGAGCGAGATGTCTTGTTCCAAATGGTCTTCTTGTGAAATTAGGGTTGAAAAAAAAGCCAGAGAAGAATCAATTTTTGAAAGTTATTTTTGGTACTTTATAATTATTTCTGGGTTTTTCATTTCCATTTCAATTTTGGGGGAATTTCTTTTAGATTCCATAATTATAAGTCAGATGCTTGCATTCACCTCGATGCTCTTTTCAGGGTATGAAGTATTCATGGAAACTATCGAGGATTTAAAAGAAAGGAAAATAACCGCAAATCTATTAATGATAATTGCCGCAATTGCCTCATTTATAATATTTCACGGGCAAGAAGGTGCGGTAGCGATCCTTTTATATGCCATTGCAGAACGGTTGGAGGAAATTACCACAGAAAGATCACAACATGCTATCAATGAACTTTTAGAGTTAGCCCCAGATGAGGCATTATTAAAAACAGATGATGATTACACCCTTGTCCCCTCCGAAGAGGTAAAGATTGAAGATATTATAGGAATAAAACCCGGGATGAAAGTGCCTTTAGATGGGACAATTGTGAAAGGAGAATCATACTTGGATGAGAGTGCTATTACAGGAGAGTCTTTTCCAGTCTATAAAACAGAAGGAGATGAGGTTTTTGGGGGGAGTGTAAATTCAGATAGTTTCATTGATGTCAAGGTAACAAAAAGAAGTTCTGAGACGGTTGTAGCGCAGATTGCGGAAACAATAGTTAGTGCCCAGCAAAATAAAAGTCAAAAGGAACGATTTATAGAAAGATTTGCTCGATATTACACCCCCAGTATTTTGATTGTGGCCTTACTTATAATGGTCCTTCCCACCCTATTATTTAATCAAAATTTAATCGATTGGTTCTATCGGGGGTTAATTTTACTGGTTATTTCGTGCCCTTGTGCTTTAACTCTCTCTACTCCCCTTGCAAATATTATGGCATTAACGAAGATGGCAAGAGAAGGGATTTTAGTTAAGGGAAATAAATTTGTAGAACAAATTAATGATATTGAAATTATTGCCTTAGATAAAACGGGAACCTTAACGGAAGGAAACCTACAAGTATATAACGTTCATTCGTACGATATTGATAAAAACGAATTAATAAAAATCGCAGGAAGTCTTGAAGTGTTATCGGAACATCCTATTGGAAAATCCATCGTGGATTATGCCCGAAAATTAGACACACCTTTCTACAATGTGAGCAAATTCAAAATTGAAAAAGGGAAAGGAATAACGGGGGAAATCAATAGAGAGGTCTACTTTATTGGAAATGAACGCTATTTAATTGAGAAAAATATCGATGTTCCTTCCGAAAAATTATCAGATCTAGAAGAAAGAGGAGTCCTTCCCATCTTAATCGCAAATAAAGATATATTTCTAGGATTTATTACAATAAGAGACGCAATAAGATTAACCTCTCCGATTTTAATTGATGGATTAAAGAAACGAGGATATAAAACTATTTTGATTTCGGGAGATACGCAACTTACATGTAATACAATTGGTGAATGCCTCAATATTAATCAAATAGAAGGAGATCTACTGCCAAACCAAAAGTTAGAGAAAATAGAGCGTTTAAAAAGTCGGAAAGAAGGGGTTCTAATGGTTGGAGATGGGATCAACGACGCTCCCGCATTAGCATTAGCAGATTTAAGTGTTGCAATTGGAGCTTCTGCCACTGATCTGACTCTCGAAACCGCTGATGTCGTTATTATGAATGATGATTTGACTAATATTCTTACTTTTATGGATATAGCCAAAAAAACCAATAAAAAAATAAAGCAGAATATTTGGATTTCCATATTCGTAAAACTATCGTTTGCAATTTTGACCGTTCTTGGATTGATGACTCTCTGGTTAGCTGTAGGAATTGGAGATATGGGAGTTTCCCTCTTCGTTTTACTAAATGGAATGTTGATTTATAGATATAGGTCTAAATTCCAAGATTTTAATCCCGAAACTATAGAACGTGAGGGAACCTTTTTAATTTGCGAAAATTGTAAGGAAAAGAATATAATTCCCCAACATCATGGCCGAGATATGATTAGGAAGGGAGATAAGTTAATATGTTGGAAAAAACTGGCAATAAATGAAAATATTGAGTCTTGTGATGTTCAATTCCCATTATATTGTCCTAATTGTGAAGATAAATTAATTTTGGATTAATAGATTAATTTCCTAAAGCGCTTCTTATAATTTAGAGAGGTATAAATTAAATCAGATAAATTAAATCAGATAAATTAAATCAGATAAATTAAATCAGATAAATTAAATCA
>CAZDJH010000151.1:0-8686 GCA_964505645.1 uncultured archaeon
ATCTAAAGAAAATCTTAAATTAGATAAAAATATTGGAATTCAATAATTTGAAAAATATATGTTTACTATTTAGTGTAGTAATTAGATTGGCTTATAAGATTAATGATTAATATAAAACATGTAAAAATATGGTTGGCAATATCTAAAAAGGAATACAGAATATTTACATTTCGATTTGGGAAAATGAGAAATCCCTTCTTTCTTATACTTTTCTTAGGTCTCATTTTCTGGGGCTTTTTCTTAGGGCCCCTTATTCTAAGTGCCATTTTTCCAGATGTATTCAGGGCTTGGGCTCTTGAAAAGAAAAAGAAGTTCGGCGACCTTTTTGGGTTCTTTTTTGTAATTGTTTTTTTCGTGAACTTTTTGGTGCCTATTTACGACTCCTATAGAAAATCGGAGGTAAGCTTGAGGGAAATCGCTCTCTCTGCTCCAATAGAAGTAAAAGATATCCTTTTTGCCGATTTCGTATGGAGAATTCCAATTTATGTATTTATGGTGTTAATAATAGGTCCATTATTCGCGAGTATGTTAAGTTTAGTGAAAACAATTCTACTGCTTGACTTAATTTTGATTTACGCTTCCTTATTCGCGGTGTTTATATTAAGTATGCTGCTTGGGGAAATTGTATTGAACTTTGTAGAAAAGACCGTAATTGAAAGTAGTAAATTGAAAAAAAGCCGGGCATATTATATCTTTTTGATTTCTTTTTTAATCATTGGTATAATCTACCTATTTCAATTTGTTTTACTGTTTTTACTTAACACACCACAATTTAATCTTCTACTCCTCTTCTTTCCTTCATTTTGGTATTCTAATATAATCGTTTATTCTATTGATAAGCAATTGCTTTTATTACCCGAAATAAATTTTTGGGTTTCATTGGGCTTAGCAGTAATAATTCCGATTACTATTATTTACATTTTTTATAAAGGATTAGAAGATGTTGCCATTCTAGACGAAGGCGATCAAGATTATAAGGACATATTAACTCCAAATGACGTTCTCTATAGAATGATCAAGAAACTCACTGTGTTAAGATGGGAGCCATTAGTACTTTCGAAGTTTAAAATCTTTTTTCGAGATAGAGAAAACACCATGAAAACGGTATTTACACTATGTACAATTTTACTAACAGGCTTTGTGATGCTCCTTTCATTTCATGAGTTAAAGGATTATTTGCTAAGGGAACACTCGCAAACATTAATTTTACATACCTACAGAGAAACCGTTATTTTAATGGTATCATGGTTAAGTTCCCTATTATTTACTGTATTATGGGGATCTTATTCATTTATCGAATCAAAAGAGGTGGTTTTCATGTATAGAAAGTCTCCTCGGGGCATCAAAACACTTATCATTTCTCATCTTTATTCCCAAATCCTCATATTAGTTTTTATGGATATCCTTATAACCGCAATAATATCTCTAATGTTTTTATTTAATATTTTTCAAATTATTGCTCTATTTACAATCTTTTTCGTCCATAATGCAATAGCAATTTTACAAGGAATTGGGCTTCAATGCTTTAATCCTCTATACAGGTACAAGAAGAAGATTGTATTCATTAATATCTATTATATTCTTGCTTTTCAAACACTTTCCTTAACCATTATTATAGTATTAATCTTTCCCTCACTTCCCCGGAATTATCCTTATGTAAGTGCCTTAAATATTATTTTATTTAGAAATCTGATCTTACTTGGTTTAATTACTCCCATCTTTCTATTATTAGGATTTATAAAACTTAAAACACTTCAGTAAATTTAATCTTGTTTATTCTAAAGTGGAATAAGATTTTAATTTCAGATAGCACAAAATGGAAATAAAGGTTATAAATAATATTAGGAATAAAAATAGCCAAGATTGGTGTTCAGCGATAGAACTCGACATTCGGAAAAGTATTTCGAACGGATTTAATACAAAGAGATGAATTAAGATATAGATATAGAGGGCAATCATGAAAATAACGAAAAAAAAGTTGGCTTTTATGATGTATAATACTAACAGAAGGATGAATAAGAAGCCAATCGCATAAATTATATCCATAGTATTTATTTAAAGGAATCTTAAAATAGAATAAAAAGAATAAAAAAAACTATAATTTAATTTTTTTCTTGTTAACAATGTATATTATTCCAATAATAGTACTTGTGCTCAGTCCCAAGATTATGGGAATCTCAAATCCCGGGATCTCATCACCGTCCGTTCCATCTGTTGTTTGAGATATCGATAATACCGTTTGTGTGCCATAACTTAATGAGGCACTTGCCAGCATTCCTTTATTGTCCCAATTTAGATCGAATATTACATCGCTAAAGGGGTCGGGTAAATCAAATTCCATATGCTTAAAATCAATAGCCTCTGTGGGGAAATTGGATCCTATGAAGAAAAGCATAGAGTGCATTGCTTGGTCCGCCAATCCGTAGATTGGGGTGTTATAATCTGCGGGATTCAAAATAATCCATGGAATTTCCATAGGTAGAAATTCATTTTTATCTACTTCCGCAAATGATCCCGTTCCAAGATCAGAATACATTGTAAAATTGATCTGCACCCCGTGAACGCCAGGTAAAACTATTTCCTCAGACCCAATATGATCTATTACAAATTTAAACTTCATACCGTTTAAAAATCCATAGAGGGGACTTGATTCACCAGCATTGGTCACATAAGACCCATAGTAATCCTCGAGAATACCCCAAAATTCATCAATCAACTGATTCAAGGATAAATTATCCCAGTCTGGTATTTCGTGAATTAAACCAGAGGCGTTCATAATGGTATTATTAAATCCCATCGTTGCATTTAGGATTAATGTATCCACTAAATCGCCAAAAGGTACTTCATGTAGGCTCATATTATACAGCGAAATATTAATAAATGATTTCATCTCATCTAAGAAGTACGAAATATTCAGATCAAGAAGTCCGGGTACAAACGATTGATTTACCTTTTCCAACATATGCTCAAATAGCGAGCTTACATTATCCGTTTCCCAAGTTGATGGAATGAAGTTTGAAACATTTTCTGCCATAGTAGAATTAAATTGATCCATACCCTTTCTAAGTAGGTCCTTAAAGGTCCAACCCATATCAATAGGCCCTGTTGCATTGAGCATTGCTAATGCCTCACTCATGGACCAGTTAAAGAGAGGTATCCCTTGTGTCCTATATGCTATATAGAGTAAAAAATCTATTAAATCACTTTCTATACCTGGGATAATATACGAGATAAATGTGGAATAATTGAGATCTTGCCATAACGTTTCGATGTTACCGAAAAAGATTGTTTTATTGAGGAAATTATTCATCTCCCAGATAATAAGCTGAGTAAGATTAATATCCATCCAATTTCCCGGAAGCATCCTACCAGTATCCGAAGATTGAGTGAAATTCAAGGATGATTGAGTAGAATTGAGAATATAATCAATGAATTCAAAGAACGTATAATTTTCGACTTTAAAACCTACTAGTATTTCCTCAAGAAATTTTGTTAAATTATATGAACGCCAATCATCTGACAGATCCATCGTATCAACGGTGTCATTTAACGATTCTATGTAATAAATCATTGTCTCATTGAATAGGGACGGTAAAGTCATATTCTCCCATCCTTCGGGAAAGAGGAAAGAAGATATTCTCGTTGTAATATTTCTTAGTGCGGCTGAAAAGTTCAGATCTCCATACGAGCCTAACTCGTCTTTAACATCATCTTTTAAAGCTGTAAATCCATCTTTAACCAAATCTAACCCTGTGTCGTTGAGTTTTATTTCCCAGACGAAATTATCTCCCACCGAAATTCCGACATAGGATGGAGTGGTTTGTGCCTTCACCGTACTTTGAAGTGGTATCGTCGAGATAAGAACAAATACAGTTATTATTAGAATAGTTCTATTTTTTTTCATATCTAATCGTTTCTTTTGTTATTTGTTAGATTTCCAAAATAAAAAAACATATTATTTTATAATTATAAATGTTTTTATATTACTATAAGCTATTTATGTATTTAACTCTATTTCTTTTAAGAAGATTTTAACACAATTGCCAAAAAAAAGAACCAATCATAATTCTCTAAGATAAAGCAAAATTGAAAAATTTGAAAAACTTTTTAGGATTTAAGATATAAATGTTAATGTTATACCTTTTAGACAAGGAGTTTTGAATCAATTTGTTTCTATTATTTATCTCATTTAACCAATTTATTCCTAGAATGCATAAAAAAGGGATATATTAAAGAAGTTATATTAATATCCTAAATGTAAAAATAAAAGAGTAGCGTTTAATTCATTTAATTATTAGTAAAATCAATTATAAACTGTATGTATCATGATTTTAGAGAAAACACTAGATTTAATTGAAAAAGGAACCCTTAAAACCCTTTTAGTAAAGCAAGAAGCCACTCGAATTGTAATTGGAATTGGATATACGGGTGTAGAGGTTCTAATAAAGGGAAAGTCTTTTTTAGGAGTATCTTACACATCACCCGACGCCTTAAACCAGAAAGAATGTTCCAAGATCAATTTTCCCGGGAAATTAACTGAAATACCGCTAAAAGAACTCTTAAAGTGGAGTATAAAAACGCCAAGTTTAAAAAAAATAATAGGCATCGCAACTCTTAACGCGGTCTCCCAATATTTACTTAAAAAAGATAATAAATATAGATATCTTAAAAAAGATTTATTTGAATACCTTAAAATAGATAAAAACTCGGATATTACGTTTATTGGATTGATTAAACCAATGATAAGGCAATTCAACACGATTTCCAAGCATATTACAATCATAGAAAAGGATCTGGAACTCACGCCATTTTTTACTCAATTTAACACTGTAAAAGATATTGGCGATATAGAAAGGGATGGTTTGCATACGGATATATTGATTTGTACGGGAACCACCTTGATTAACGGCAGTCTCGAACGGATTTTAGATGTTTATAAGGATAATGCCGGGTTTATTGCACTTATAGGACCCACCGCTAGCATTCTTCCAGATATATTATTTGAATATGCCATAGATTTAGTTGGTGGGATGTACTTTATTGACTCAGGCGCGGCTTTGAGAATCCTAAAAGAAGGAGGAGGTACACGATTCTTTAAAAAGTACGGGGTAAAGTATAATTTAATCCCATCCCCCTAAATTAACAAAAAACTCTTATCGTTATATTTCTTTGGAAATATCGTATTTTTTTCTAACTTAATGATATATCTTATAGACAAAGATGTTTGAGGTTTGAAAATCAATCAAATCCTTATTATATCCATTAGATTCTATTCTTTACATAAATTTCTCAAACATTCCAACTTTTTTACCCTTTGAGCTACTTTATCTTATCTGGAATTTATGATTTTTATTATCTTAAGATATTCATTTTTATTTCTAATAAAGAATAAATTCATTATATTACAATTAAATGAGTGCTTCCTTCGTTATATCCCTTAATACATAACACTTAAATAACATTAATCACAATTGATCTTAACAATATTAAAAAAAATTGATTATAAAAATGAATAAAAAAGCAATCTATAGTGTTGGAGGTATAGTAATTGTGGGTCTGGCTATAACGGGAATTGTTATTGGGGGGTTTCTGCTTCTCGGTCCTACGTCCCAAAAAACCGCATTAAAGATATTTCACGCCGGGAGCTTAGCCGTCCCCTTTGAAGAGGTGGAGAAGAAATTCGAGAGTGATTACCCAACAATTGACGTACAACTAGAGACCGCGGGAAGTGTACAATGCACCACAAAAATTACGGAAGCAGGAAAAATTGCCGATGTCTTGGCCGTTGCGGATTGGAACTTAATTCCGAATATGGATTCCCAGTATCAAGATTATTACATTAAATTCGCCGTGAATCAAATGGTATTAACTTTCGATAATTCCTCCGGAACTATTCCGAAAATGGATAAAGATAATTTTTATGAAATTTTGAATGACACGGGAAGCACATTTGGATTTTCAAACCCTAATTTAGATCCTTGTGGTTATCGTTCATTAATGGTACTACAACTAGCTGAGTTTGCCAGTGGTAATGATCAGATTCTCGAAGATCTGGTATTAAAGCATTCTGAAATCACTAATACTACTGATGGATATAACTATACCATTACCACACCTGAGGATTTAAGTCCAGATTCTACTATAACAATTAGAGATAAAGAAATCGATTTGGTTACGCTAGTGAAGGAAGGGGGCCTTGATTATGCCTTTGAATATCGAAGCGTTGCGGTACAGCATAATCTAGATTTTATAGAACTTGGACAACAAATCGATCTCAGCAACTCAAGTTTGGATAATACCTATGCAAGAGTCACGATCGAGAGAACTGGAGGTGATAGCACAGGCAAATCGATCACATATGGGATCACAGTTCCAAAAGGTGCAAATCTGCCCGATTTTGGGGCGATCTTCATAGAGTATGTTATCAATAGCACGGGAAAAACTATTTTTAATGATAATGGACAACCGCCATTGGATCCTTGCATAACTAATGATGTTTCACGGGTTCCAACAAATTTACAACCTTTCTGCGTGAATGAGAGCTCATCATAGGTTTAAATGAAATCAAATCCTTTCAAACTTAATATGAAAATTTTAAAAAGCAAACTAAAGAGGTTTTATCAATCTCATATTTTTTTTATTTTATTCTCACTTATAGGTTCAGTTTTATTTTTATTAATCGTTATCGCGGTATTAAATATGTTTATCAAGCATTTTATGTTAAATATTGAAAATTTTTTCACGGTTATATCTGATAGATATGTCATTAGAACAATTTTATTAACCTTTTATGCTTCTTTTTTGGCAACCCTCATTGCAATTGGCTTTGGGGTCCCTTTTTCCTATATTATTGCAAAATATGATTTTTTTGGGAAGAGTATAATTGAGTCCGTTATTAATTTACCCATTATGATTCCACATAGTGTCGCGGGGTTATTAATTTACTCCATTTTCATGAGAAAAGGTTTAATTGGAGCGCCATTTTATGAAATAGGGATCGTGTTTGAAGATCAGTTATGGGGTATTGTGGTCGCCTTGCTTTTTGTTAGCATGCCCATCTTTATAAACTCAGCCATCGACGGCTTTAAAGGGGTAGATCCCCATTTAGAACGAGTGGCTTATAGTCTAGGGGCTAAGAATCGGCATGTCTTCTTTAGGATAGTGCTTCCATTGTCTAAGAGATCATTGTTTACGGGAGCGGTTATGTGTTGGGCTCGGGGAATTAGCGAATTTGGTGCTGTGATCCTCATAGCATACTATCCGATGATTGCGCCTGTATTAGTTTATTATAGATTTAATACACAAGGATTGGAAGGATCCGCACCAATCGCTCTACTTTTGATAATAACTTGCTTCCTTATTTTTCTCTTTTTATATTTCTTAACTAAAAAACCACGGGAGAGGAAATAAAGGGGATGACTCAAATGAAGGACGATTCATACATTGAGATAAAGGATGTTTCAAGAGATTTTGGTCGATTTTCCTTAAAGGAAATAAATTTAAATATCAAAAAGGAAGAGTTTTTTGTTATTCTTGGCCCTACTGGAGCAGGAAAAACTTTATTATTAGAATTACTTGCTGGATTCCATAAATTATCTAAGGGTTCAATTCATATCAATGGAATAAATATGAAAAATGTAAAATCGTATAATAGAAATATAGGATTTGTTTATCAAGATTACTCGCTTTTTCCCCATATGACGGTTGAAAAAAACATTCGTTTCGGATTAAATGTCCAGAATGTAAAATATAACCTAATCGGGAGGAAAGTTCAAGATATGATGGAAAGGTTAGAAATTAACCATCTGAAGGAGAGATTTCCCAAAACTTTATCAGGTGGCGAACAACAAAAGGTAGCCTTAGCACGAGCGTTAGTGGTTAATCCCGATATTTTATTATTAGATGAACCGTTTAGTGCTTTAGATCCAATAACCAAAAAGGATGCTACGAGGATAATAAAAGAGATTCATCAAGATCATAACTTAACCACCGTTAAAGTAACTCATAACCAAGACGAAGCAATTCGAGGGGACAGACTTGCCTTAATTATGAAAGGAGAAATAATCGAAGTGGGCATGCCAAACGAAATTTTTAATTCTCCAAAAAATATAGAAATCGCGAATTTTGTAGGAGTAGAAAATATAATCGAAGGAGAGATAATAGATTTTACGGAAGGGTATGCTGAGGTTAAGACAGAACATTTAAATGTTCATTGTTTATCTAAGTTTGATTCGGGAAAAGTAACATTATTTATAAGGCCTGAATATATTGTTCTCTCCAATAAGATGTTCAAATCAAGTATTAGAAATAACATAAAAAGTAAAGTAAAGGAAATATTAACAATTAGTAAAGAATTAATACAAGTTACCCTTGAAAATAACCTAAAAGCCTATATCACCGTAAATGCAAGGGAAGATCTGGGTTTAAACGTCGGGGATGAAGTCTACGCGTCTTTTAAAGCCACAGCAATATCACTAAAGCGATGATATAACTCCGGTATAATTATCTCTCTTGAAGTGTTTGAAGTTATAGTGAAAAATTAGATAATAAGCGAGAGAATAAAGACTAATATATCATTTATACTATAAAATTTTGTTATAGATTATAATATTCAAAAGAAATCGAAATAGAAAGAAACCTCTTTCTATTAATAAAGCCAAGTTTTTTTTAGAAAAGAAAATTCATT
>CAZDJH010000152.1:0-8652 GCA_964505645.1 uncultured archaeon
TTTTATATTGATTATTTTGTTAAGTGGATATTCAAGGGTATTTAGCCTTATTATGGGATGGATTTTACACGGATAATTGATTGTCCCATCATAGCGCATAAATAAGTATGTCTCCGCCACGTGACATTGCATAATCTTTCTTTCTTTGGAAGATTTCCCAAAGCCACCATTCTCTATCAATCTAATACAATAAGAATTGGTAAGTACGTTTTTATAATGCAATCGTAAAGCCCTTACTGCTTTAGCCCATAGTTTTAGATTGGGAATTAATTCCTCAATTTGATTTGGTTTAAATTGAGTTCCATCAGAAGTACTAAAGGGAAGATTTTCACATGGGAACAGTTCGATTGAACAACCTAACTTTTCGGCTAATTCACACATCTTTGATAAATATTTCATATTTGATTGCATTACATTAGTACTAATGATTACGTTTATACCTCGTCTTTTGGCAATCTCAATGGATTCAATAACTTTTTCAAAAAGCGGAAGACCGCGTAATTTATTGTGTAATTCAGCAGTGGGATAATCGAGTGAAATAAGAATATAGTCTAAACCTCTTAAAAGGTTATTTTTTAGTAATCGCGTTAAATTTTGACCATTTGTAGCTAATCCGGTTATTAGCTTTTTTTCAACTCCAGAAAAATAGATCAATTCTGAAAGATCATCCCTTAGTGTGGGCTCACCTCCCGTAAAGGAAAGAGAGAGGATCCCCAAATCTGCTATCTGACTAATGATGGATTTTACTTGATCGGTTGTCATTTCCTTTGATTTGATAGATTCTGGAACCTGAGGGATTGAGCAAAAATTACAATTTGCTTTACAACGCAGAGTGATCTCAATTTGTGAAGAAAATGGGATATTTTTATTTGATAATTTATGCAATAAAAAGAGCTTTAAGTATCCAATAAAATATCGAAAAAAATATTTACTTATACGCTTCAAGACATTTATTTAAATTAATTACAATTAAAAAATTAATTACAATAAAAATAACTCATTTATTAGAATTATTCTTATTTAAAAATGATTCATCAATCTCGACCAGACTTTTTTCAAGCGAGGGAACGCTTTCTTAAAAAACAATATAAATCTCCAGTTAGATTAATATTATCCTATTTAGGAGAATATAGAATCTTATTTATTCTAAGCATATTTTTAGGCTTAATTCAATCGGCACTTTTTCTGACCTTCCCGTTATTTTTAGGGGTCATCTTAGATGTCTTAGTTGATCCTACTGAGCTTATTGCTAAAACATTCCCATTCTTTCTGCTATTAATAATAATTATGCTTGTTGTAGCAATATTATTTGGGATTAGGGAATATATGAACCAATGGATTGGTGCTAATATTATTTATCGCCTTAGAAATGACGTATTCTCAACCATTCAACTTATGAGCTTTGATTGGCTTAGTAAGCATAAAACGGGAGACCTTCTCTCAAGGGCCACCAGTGATGTTAATCTGCTCCAAAATTTTTTGAGCAATGATCTTCAAAATTTCATAAGGCAAGCCTTCACTTTCTTTTTCAGCTTTTTTATTTTATTTATTATCAATTCGGAGCTTGCAATTTATATCATTTTAATTAGTCCAGCGTTATTCTACATATTGTATCAATTTCGAAAACGAATGTGGCCAATTTTCAAGAAATCAAGGGAAACATATGCGGATCTAACTCACCAGATACAAGAAAACGTACAAGGGATCAAGGTTATTAAATCATTTAGGAATGAAAGTTATGAAATAAATAAGTTTTCTAATGTAAATAGTGAATATTATGATGATTCAATGGAAATCATAAAAATTCAAGCCTCCTTCGATCCAATTATCCGGCTGATTGACAATATTGCCTTTTTACTTGTAATCCTTATTGGAGGTTTTTTATTGACTGGAGGTAGAATGAATTTTGGAGAGCTATTCTCGTTTATCTTAGTTATGAACTTCTCTATTGAACCACTCTTTTTTGTAGCAAGGTTTTTGGGAAACTCATTAGTGACTGTACGCGAAACTTGCGCACGGGTTCAAAATATTTTGACCTCCCAGAGAGATTTAGAGGAAAATCCTAATCCTACGAAGCCCCCATCTCTTAGTGGGGAGATTTCTTTTGATCATGTCTATTTTAAGTATAATCCCAATGATAAACATTACGTCTTAGAAAACATTAATTTTAAAATCAAACCAGGAGAGACTATTGCGGTTTTAGGACCAACGGGATCTGGAAAATCAACCTTAATTAAATTAATCCCCCGATTTTATGACGTATCGAAGGGTCAGATCTTGATAGATGGAAGAAATGTTAAAGGTTTTAAGTTTAAATCACTTCGAAACCAGGTCGGGTATGTTTCCCAAGAAAGAGTTCTTTTTTCTCGAAGTATTAAAGAAAATATAAGATTTGGCAATAAAGATCTTTCAGAGGAAGACGTAAAGCAGGCAGCTGAAATTGCACATATTCACACATTTATCGAACGGGAATTACCAAAAGGATATGAAACTAAAGTAGGTGAGCGTGGTTTGACCCTTTCGGGAGGACAGAGACAACGGATCGCGATTGCTCGTGCAATAGCCATAAAACCGAGGATATTATTATTAGATGACTGCTTTTCAAGTGTAGATGTGGATACCGAGTATGAAATTCAAAAAAAGCTGAAAGGATTTATTAAAAATATAACTACGATTCTTATAACTCAACGACTCAGCACGATAAGACATGCAGACAGGATCTTGGTCTTAGAAAATGGCAAAATATCGCAGTTAGGGACACACGAAGAATTGATTAAACAAAAAGGTGGCATTTATCGGAAACTATATTCTACTTTGAAGGTAAATGATAGAGGTGGGAAATGAAATGGGGGAACTGCAAATAGAAAGCGAGGGAATTGGAGACGACTCACCCAAAATGGCAATTCCAACAATTTTAAAGCGATTAATTAGTTATGTTGGAAGGCAAAATCGAAGCCTCATAGTTCCTCTTATTCTTTTTATTAGTTTAAACATTATTTTCTCTTGGCTTTCACCTCTGATTTTTAAATTTTTCATTGATCAAGGTTTAGGGAATGTTCTAACTGCTGGAGGGGGGTCAGGGGATGCAAACCTTGAAATAATTTTATTTGCCGGGGTACTATTTTTCATAATTTCTATTTCTAGCGTTATATGCAAAATATTACAAGGTTTTATTATCCAAAAACTGGCGACAATTACTATGTATAATCTGAGATATGAACTATTTACTAAGTTTCAATATTTAGGATTGGACTATCACGATAGTCCAAAAATAAGTACAGGAAAGAGAATCTCCTATCTTACAAATGACGTTAATACTATTCAAGAACTCATCAATAGTGGCCTGCTCTCGATTGTTGCTAATTTGTTTCTTATTTTTGGAGCACTTGGCTTTATGATAATATTATCTATTCATCTGACATTGGTGGCGTTTCTAATTATACCGCTTCTCTTCATAGTAGGCGGAATTATCTTTAAGACTGCCCGAAAATACTTCGAAGAATTGAGAGAAAGGGTTTCACATGTTACATCTACTTTAGATGAATCTATTATGGGAATGAAAGTGATAAAATCATTCGCGGTCGAAGATGAGAATTATGAAGAATTGAATGGGGCAACCTTGAAAGAAAAGGAAGCTAAACTCGATGCCGCAAAATTAAACGCCTTGATCCCCGGTGTAACAACTTTAGTGATCACTTTGGGCCTGATATTATTGTTTCTTTCCGCTGGAATGTTTATTAGAGAGGGACTTATCACAATTGGAACACTGGTGGCATTTATTTTTTACTTATTCCAATTTTTTGAGCCACTGATCGGCACAATTGCTTTCTTTACTCTATTACAAAACTCAATTGCCGCGGGGGGACGTATAATAACTCTATTAGATAAACAACCCTCTATTCAAGAGAGTAAGACAGCTAAAAATCCAAATAGCTTAGAAGGTAAGATACAATACGATACTGTCGATTTCTACTATGAGCAAGATCAGCCAGTCTTGGAGAATATCAATTTAAAAATTAAAAAAGCAGAGAGATTGGCGCTTGTAGGATACACGGGTGCGGGTAAAAGTACTTTTGTAAAGTTATTATGTCGTTTTTATGATCCTATACAAGGATCCATAACTATTGATGGGTATGATCTAAAAGAATTGAAACTAGATGCTATTAGAACTAACATCGGAATCGTAATGCAAGAAAGCTTTCTCTTTTCAACTACCGTAATGGAAAACATTCGATACGGTAAATTGGATGCTTCCGATGAAGAGATCATTGAAGTTGCGAAAAAAGTAAATGCGCATAAATTTATTATGGAATTAGAAAATGGATATCAAACACAAGTTGGGGAAAGAGGTAACCAACTTTCTGAGGGACAGAAGCAACTTATTTCATTTGCACGTACCTTAATTTCCAATCCTCCAATACTTATTTTAGATGAAGCAACTTCTGCGGTAGATCCCTATAGTGAGCTCCTCATTCAAGAAGCCTTAGAGACATTATTAGAGGGGCGAACCAGCATTTCGATTGCACATCGTTTATCGACGATCATTAATTCCGATAGAATTCTTGTATTAGATAATGGCAAAATTATCGAGGCGGGAACTCATCAAGAATTATTGGAAAATGGAGGATTCTACAGCCAGCTCTTCGAAATGCAGTTTAAAGATCCCTTTAAAAAGGTTAATATAAAAAAAGAATAAAATTTAGGAGATAGGGTTTATTTTACCGCTGTTCCGCAGTTCTGACAGATATATTTCTTAGCGTATATTTTTAGCCCTCCTTGTTGATGAAGGACCTCACTTTTATCATCAACTTCTTTAAAGGTGGTTTCACCGCATTTTGGGCATACACGCCTCCCTTCTACTTTTATGGTGCCCTCTTTATCTTGCTTTTTCTCTTCTCTTTCAGCAATCTCCGAGGGTTTTTGGACGCCCTCAGAACTCAACTCAGAATTTACTTCTGTTTCAAGCAATCTATCCAATTTCGAATCGATTTTTTCAAGGAGATTAAATATTTTTCTTTCAAATTCTTGTACCATACTTTTTATCATCTCTATTGTTAATAAATTTCTATTTTATTATTAAGTCCCAAAAATGGTTTTTATATCTAACGGAAAACAAAAGTAACCTTGAGGATGAAAAATATCAATAAAAGCCTCTCAAATAAAAGGCGTGATTATGTTCTCTGCTTTACAGGTGAAAAAATTCTAAAGAACTGCTTTTTTACCGAAATATCACCTTGAAATTTTACTATGATTTTACTCCCCGAAAGAGTAGTGGCATGAATACTATGATAGGAGTTTCCAAAACCAGTAAAAGTGATGATATCACCCTCTTGAAGGTTTGAATCCAATTTAGAGCTATCTTTAATTCGTAAATGCATTCCTCTTTCTAAATCCGCTATTGTACTGATGTTATGGATACTAGAAAACGAATAAGTTCCGGCATAATGCTCCACTACATAGTCATATAACTGCTTCAGAGGCTTTTTCTCAACCTCAATAATCTCCCCTTTAATTCCCCGTTTTGCAATTAATAACGCAGCTATTGCATGGTCAACAAAGCCCTTGCTTTTCACTTCACTTACCAACTTTCCGTCCTGCAGTTTATATAATGCCTCTTTCGTTGTTTTGAACTCATCAACAAAAAAGATTTCGGGAGGGTTAAAGCTGGATTTGGATATCTCTTTTTGAGCTCCCAAATCCTCTCTGTTTAAGTTAGTAGTATCCGAAATAACGTGTCCGTTATTTTTTGAGGGAATATTAAAATAATCGACCAAAAAATCAATAATAAAATCAGAACCCGGTCCGTTTCCGACGAAAATTTTGGTAATAAATTCCTCTTCCTCTCCTATATATATATCTAATTCCTCTCTCAATTGTTCAATTCCCCTTTTCTCTGTCTTTCGATTCTTGATTACATCATCTAAATTAACATACCATAGGGAGGGAAGTTCAGACTTTTCAATTAAACAAAAACCAAAATGGCGGGTGCCGGGATCAATAGAGAGTATTTTCTCACTCTGCCCAAAATTAAAAAGCTTAATATCGGCCCTCCCATTTGAAAGCTTCATCAAGGAAGAAAAAAAATCCTCAAAGTTTTGATTACCTACTCGTAAAAAAAATGCATTTGTATTCGATTGATGGAGCACCTCAACTTTGTATTTTTCAATAATTTCGAAGATCCTATGATAATTTTCAACTTTTACGAGTACATCCTGTTGGGGGATTATTTTAATCAGATCTATTTTCTCTATTGCTTTTGTGATTGCTTGAGCAATTTCATCTTCATTTCTCCCCGTAATTATATCTACATGTAAACCGTCTAAATGGAAAGCATTATATGCGGCTGTAGCTCCGATAATATCATGCATCTCCTTTTCTTTTCCCCCATTTCGGGTTATTGTTAACTTCTGCTTGAATCGAGGTGCGATCTTTACCCGCGCCGATTTATATCTCGCCTTACTTTTTTTATTTATCGTAATAATTCCTTTAACATTAGAGCTCGTGACTTTAAATTCAATTAACTTTTTAAGGTTTTCTTTTACAAAATCAAATTGGACGTCACCAAGGGTCTGAAGTACGATGTTATTTTTCTCAATATAAAACTCGAATGAAGGAATTATTTTTTTTAAATTCTCCAATATATCAACACCCATTTTAAATTTTACCGGATCCTCGATTTTGATATGGAACTCTTTTCTCGGTCGAATTTCTGATAAAATGGTCTCGGATTTCGGAGAGAAGAATTTTCCTTCGTAAAAAATTGTTCCTAATTCGAACTTGGAATCGATATTGAGAGATGCTTGGACTATGTCACCGGTATAGGCTCTTTCAGAAGGGGCTCCTTTAAGCGAAAATAATTGCCGAATGCGTATTTCATTGGTAATATAGGATCTAGACTTAATCTCCCCTGAAAAAACCCCAATATTTAATAATTCCCCAAGGCCTTTCTTTTTATCATATCCCAGAATTATGAAAGAAGGACTTGAACCATTTTTTTCCCTCCGTCTAGTATAGAGGCATATTTTTTCGATCAATTTATCAACCCCAAACACTTCTTTTGCTGAAGTCTCTATGATAGGATATATTTTGTCTCCTAAGGTCTTTAGTTCCCGTTTTATCTTTGTTGTATTGGCATTGCGAAGATCCATTTTGGTTGCAGCGATGATAATTGGTATATCGTTTTCTCGCGCCTTCTCGTAGAGCCAATAGGTCCTTGCCTGAAATCCCTCATTTCCTGCTACGACTAAAACTACTACGTCTGTAAATTCAAGCCCTAAGGCGATACCCCCTTTAAAATCTGCATGACCGGGACTATCTAAAAAATTTAGTAATAGATTTTTATTCTTTAATTCGAATTGAATTACCTTTAAACTCACCGTGGTTCCATGATTTAACTCATAATCGAGGTTATCGGGAAACACCCCCACAATTGCGTTGATTAAAGATGATTTTCCCGCTTGAGAATGTCCCGCAACGAGAACATTGATGACTCTTCTTTTTTCCTGCATTTCAAATTGGATAATAAAGCATAAAAGGAAAATTTTATGAAAGTTCTATTCATCTCTTCTTCTCCCTTCTTGTAATTCAAAATAGTCTAATATGGACTTTTTGATTTCAAGAGCGGGATAGATTGAGCGGGATTTTGAGACATAATCCAAGGCTTTTTCCCATGTCCAATGGCTATATTGTTTCAACAACCACGCAATAACAATGGCTCCGCTTCTCGATATGCCCATGGCACAATGAACTAACACACTTCCTCGCTGAATATGTTTATCAATAAAATCTAAAATTTCTTTTAGGTATGTATGCGGCGGATATGTTTCATCGGGAAACCCCTTATGAAGATATGCAAAACCTAAATGGCGCGGGTCATAGAGGCTTTCTTCCATCAAATTTACAATTGCGGATATACTCTCCTTTTTAAATTTATTGAAATTTAATCGGGGCCAATATGCTCCAATATATAGATTATTATGGACCCTATAAACCTCGTCCAACTCTGGTTGGTTCATTTCGAATCAAAAATAAAAAGATATTACAGAAAAAAATAGAATTTAATTTTTTTTCTTTTTTATAGGCATATCTCTACTTGCAATTATATTAGCATCTTCTCCAGCTATATTTTCTATAAGTATATCACCCATCTTAATTGGGGCCTCAACCTCTTTTTTCGCTATAACATTCAGTGCTTCATTTAAATCTTTTTTTAGTATTGCCTTGTCTACTCTTACAGGAATTAATGGTAAAAAACCGTTTTTAACCCTTATGGTAGTTGTGAGAACTCTTTTTGGAGCAAAAAACTCTTGTTTAGCATAGTCAAGCCCCCTATTACATGTATATCCCTCAAACTCTATTTCCCCCTCGGAGGTTCGCTTTACATCTACTTCACAGCCGGTAGGGCATATAATACATCTTATTTTTTCCGTATTTTGTTCTCGGTCTGTCATCTTTTATTTCTAATCCGTTTCCGTATAAGTTTATGAACTTTCGTAAGATAAGTTATGATCTTTCATAAACTTTATTTATATATGAAATAAAATGGCTCTCCAATACAGAAAGCAAAATCTTATTCCGATTCCGTTTTCTGAGATCTGAAAATCCCTTGATTATATTAGATATAAGCGATATCATTTATTAAATTGGGGGCGC
>CAZDJH010000153.1:0-8618 GCA_964505645.1 uncultured archaeon
TTTTTATTTTCAAATTAAAATATCTTCTATATATTGGCAAAGGGGTTATTTAAAGGAAAATCATATTTGTATAATGACAAAAGGGTCTCTTTTTTATCTGCTGGAATTTATGAAATTTCATAAATCGAATTACGAACCATCATAAACTTAGAGGAAAATAAAAATATTATAACATTTTTGAGCTCAAGTAGATCTTTTTTTTAATATTTTAAATAATTATTAAAAATGCCATAATGATTTTTAAGTGTGTCTTTTCTTAATTATCTTAAAAAAAAGGTAAAAAACTTCATATAATAATAAGTGTTTATTTAGATTTTAAAAAAAAAATAATTATAACTGAATAAAAATTGAGAGAGATTAAAAAAATAATTTTAGCGGGCGACGGAGGTGTGGGCAGAACTACACTGCTACATCGATATGTGGAAGGGATATTCGTGCCCAATACTAGGATGACCATTGGATGCGAATTCTTTACAAAAGAAGTGGAAATTGAGCAAAAAGAGGCACAATTACTCTTTTATGATTTATCTGGCCAACAGAGATTCCGATTTTCCCAACTGCAATTTACAAAAGGAGCACAGGGTGCAATCCTTACCTTTGACTTAACCCGCCCCATGACCTTAGACCGATTAGAGGAGTGGGTAGAGTTCTTACGGACTTACGATCAAGATCTCCCCATTTTGCTGGTTGGATTAAAGACGGATTTAGTGGAATCTGTAGTGATAGACGATGAATATGCACTATACTTTAAGGATACGCTTAATCTGTTTGATTATGTGAAGGCCTCATGTAGAACTGGGGATAATGTGGGATTATTATTTGAAGTAATTTTGCGAAAGATACTGGACTTACCCGAATTGCCCCATCCATATCCTGATCCATTGGAAGAGTATCAAAGAATACGAAACCAACACCATCATTCTTCATCTCACAAAACCTTGTTCCCCGATGACTCCTTGGCCCATTTTTTAAATAAAAAACACTTGACTATTAATCAAGATGATATCGGAACACTCTTTCATGCATTCGAGCGGGAATTAAGCGGCATTCTCTCAACATCTGAAAAACCGGAAAAATTTGAGAGGATTATTTATCAGATAATTCGCAAGGCATTTGCCGAGATAAATATCTCCATCAGCCTCTCAAAATTATCGCTTTCCACGGAGTCGCGATCTCTCAAAAATTACATTAATGAGCACATAAAATGGGATAAGGGGTATACCAAAATTCCCCACGAAGTAAAGGAGTCTATAAGGGAAATGTTTTCTCCATTAATTAACACATATATTATAAACGAGTTTCTCTACTTAAAGTATGAACATAATAAAACGAATATTTACGTAGATAATACGCGATTTCATCAGTGTAAGTATTTATTAATGAGCATTAACATGGAAGAACGGGAATCATACCATAATATTAATTCCATAGACGAGGCTGCAGAAACTCTCGATAGGTCCTTGGAGTATCATTCGGGAAGTTCCTACACTATCGACCCCAAGACGGAATTCTGGGGTCATTGTTCCAATATAGAGGCATGGTATGAGAATAATTATGATACCCGTATTTTACATAGAAACTTGGCCTTTCCGCTGTTGCGAAGGCTTGCTGAGGCTGGCGACCAACTGGCTAAACAAATATTCATTGAGGAAATAGGAAAACGATTTGAAAGTGGTTATCCTTCTGTAATCCATTATTTGATGAACGAGGGATATTTACAGTATTTAAATAAAGCAGAGTTAAGTGCGTTGGATATATCTGAAATTAAGTACAGGAACTCATCTTTTTGGGAAAAATTAATCGAATTATATCTCTCAAAGCAATTGGTCGATAACGCCTTGATTGCCACCAAACGAATAATGAAGATGGAACGAATAAAAAGTCGGGTCTATGATCTTCTGGAGCGGGTAGGGCATTATTACCTCACCGAAAGACTATTCGACGAAGCGGGGGAGTTATTTAATTTTATCTTGGAGAACAACCCCAATAAGCGCATTTTTATTCAGAAAAAGATCTTTGGGAATACTAATAAGCACAAGTTGGTAGATGAGCAACATCAAGATAAGCTATTTTTTCTTTCCAATTACCAGCACTAAATAATTAGTTTTTTCTCATGATTTTTTATCTATGTGATATAGAGATCATTTAAATAAACTTTTTAATTTTTGATTCTTTATTACATAATAATCATAGTAGAATAAGTAGAAACTAATAAAAAAGTGATTTGAATGAGTAGAGTCCCAATTATAGTTTTACGTGAGGGAACGGAAACGAAGCGTGAACATGAAGCGAGACAGCAGAATGTTCGGGCAATGACAGCGATAGCCGAGACTGTTAAATCGACAATGGGTCCCAAAGGAATGGATAAGATGCTTGTAGATTCCGTAGGGGATATAACCATTACAAACGATGGAGCAGAGATTTTAGATAAACTTGATATCGAGAACGTCTCTGCGCTTATGATGGTGAATTTAGCGAAGTCGATTGATGATGAAATAGGTGACGGAACGACTTCGGTCGTGGTGTTTTGTGCCCAGTTATTAGAGAACGCCTTGGAGCTGATCGAACAAGATCTTCACCCCAAACCGATTATAACGGGCTATAAGCTCGCCGCCGATAAGTCCGTCGAAATATTAAATGAGATCTCGGAAACGGTTTCCCCGGATGATGAGAAAGTACTGAAAGGCGCTGCGGTCACAGCAATGAACAGCAAGGATATAGCTGCTGTAAAGGACTACTTCGCTGACCTGGCCTTGAAAGCAGTTCGACATATTTCCGAGAAAAATGAAGGTTCCATTTTCGACAAGGTCGACAATATTAAGATCATCAAAGCACCGGGAAAATCCTTAAGAGAATCCGAACTGATTGCTGGCGTGTACATTGACAAGGATAAAACAAGTACAAATATGCCCGATATTCTAAAAGATGCAAAAATCGCGGTGATCAGAAAGAAGTTGGAGGTAGTGAAGGGCGAATACGAGTCCCAAGTAAAGATCTCGAGTCCGGAAAAAATCCAAGAATTTTTAGACCACGAAAAGGGGATGCTTAAGGGCTATTTGAAGTACTTTAAGGATCTTGGCATAAATATGATCGTCAACAGTCAATCAATATCCGATAAGTTTGCTTCAATGCTGGGAAAGGAAGGTATTGCCGCAATTAAGAATGTGGGAAATGATGACTTGGAAGCCGTTCTAAACGCCACGGGAGCGACTTTAATCGATAATTTAAAGGATCTTAAAGAAGAACATCTCGGATACGCCGAAAAGATAAAGTTCGAGGAGATCGGCGATAGCGACTATACGCTCTTTACCGGCTGTAAGAGTCCGCAGACAGTAGCGATTCTTTTAAAAGGTGGGCTTGATAAAATCTTGAATACCGCCGAAATCGCGTTTCACGATGTCGTGTCCATATTAGCGAAGATAATCGACACGAAAAAGGTGGTTGCAGGGGGAGGCGCAACATACATTGAGATCGCCAAGCGATTACGCAAGTTTGCCAACGAAGTAAGCGGCAAGGAACAACTAGCCATTCAAGCCTTTGCGAATGCCCTCGAGGAGATTCCGCGCACCCTTATCAGAAACGCAGGTCTCGACGAAATCGAGCGAATGACTGAGATGCGTGCGGCCCATAAAACGCCGGAAGACAAATGGATCGGCATCGACACCATCGACGATACTATCGGCGATAACATGAAAAAGGGACTTATTGAGCCCTCGGTACTGATCAAACATCTAACTGATGCGGGAAGCGAGTTGTCTCGTTTGATTCTAAGAGTTGACAGGATTATTAACGCGAAAACAGCAGAAGACTAAGTTTTTTCCTTTATTTTTTATCTATTTTTTCTTTTTATTTTAATTTATTTAACTTTATCTATCTTAACCTGAGAATCGCCCCTTCTCGTTTCTTGCCTTGTAGCCACGTGTTTCATGACCAATAAACATTTAAAGGCACCGCGAATTTACCAATTAAATGCTTCCCGAAATTACCAACAAGGACGAGTTTGAACAACTACTCGCGAAAAATCTGGTTGCGATAGCGGTATTTATTGAACGAAATTCCGATATATGTAGCGAGTTAATCGGGCGGATTTGTTTGGAACTCATCCCCAACCTCCGGGAGGTAAAGGGGGTAGAGATCGTAATGATCCCGATTGATTGCCCTGCGGCCTTTGCGGACGATTTTAACATCAACGAGGTTCCCAATACCTTAATCTTCTATAAAGGGCAAAAAGTCTCCTTCTTCCAACAAGGCAGTGAAGGAAAGATGTATAAGACCGACCGTTTCATGGGAAACGACCCAGAACTCCCTAACAAGTTGTTCCGATTCACCTTACATCTATTTCGGAAGTATAAAAAAGAAAACCAATAGGAAACGCCTACTGATGCAGCTATTTAATTTCTAAAGGACCATTAATAGTTGTCAATATTTTTGTTTTTAAACGCAATATTTTGAACTGAAAGTCTCAATAGTCCATAAACTTCATTTTAACTTTTATTTATGTATTAATTAAAGCCAGACTATAGATATGATTATCAATTTAAATTGAAATCTATAAAGGTTTTTTTTCTTTTTTTAAAAATCAGAGAATTTATTTTACGCTTAAAATGGATGCTTCGTATAAAGAAAGCCTAGTTATAAAAAGGTGGACTTCTATAGGATGTATAGTAAATAGAGAAATATAGGAAAAAATGACCATAAAAGATATTTTTAATAGCCGCATTACAAAAGCAATGATCCTAACGATGGTCGTTATTAGCGCGGGCATAAGTATTTATTTCATAATTTCATTTCCAAGACCGAGTTATTTAAGCCCCAGAGAAGGAGTTATTATGCCGTCTGACTTAACCTATAAGGGTGCTTTTAGGGTTCCATACATCGAAGGGAATGTGACCTGGGGCTGGGGCGGTATGGGCCTTACTTATTACCCATACGGAGATCCTTCGAGTTCTGATGGATTTCCGGGCTCACTTTACGGGGTTGGCCACGACCATACGATGCATATTTCGGAAGTAAGCATTCCAAAACCGATAATTTCCTCTAATATTGCTGATTTACCCACCGCGGCTACATTAAGAAATTTTACTAATGTAAGGGATGGTGTTGGAAATTTAACCACCCTTTTTGAGAGCGCCACAATACACTATTCAGGGATTGCCTATCTGCCTCCCCAAGATACCCAAACTTCTGATAAACTGTATTACTGTTGGGGGGCCCATTTTCAAGAGGAAGCACAAAATATCCCCTCTCATATGTGGTCTGATGTGGATTTTTCAAATGCAATGGGAGCATGGCGTATTGGAAATAGTTCTGTAGAACTTTATCGCACTAATGATTATATGTGCCGCCTCCCTTCGAACTTTTCGGATGCACAAATCGCTACGGAAGGGATGTATTTGGCTTCTGGGAGGTTCAGAGAAGGTGGCTGGGGAGGACAAGGTCCCAACCTCTATGCAATCGCCCCGTGGGATGATGGCAATCCTCCCAGTGACGGAACAGAACTTACCAGCGTTCGCTTATTGGGCTACTCAAGCACCCATGAAGATGGCTATGATTCCTATGAAGGTCATAAAATGAACGGCTATCATGATTCCGATGAGTGGTCTGGAGTTTCTTGGCTTAATACGAGCCTAAAACAAGCGTTGGTTTTTGTAGGGACGAAAGGAATCGGCACTTGTTGGTATGGCTATTCAGACGGGACTATATTTCCTACGGATGGTTCTGAATTTACGGGAACAGTTCCTGATTTCCCTCATGACAATAGAGGGTACTGGAGTACATCTTTTAATGCTGAAATTCTTTTCTATGATCCCGCAGATATAGCTGCTGTTGCAAAAGGCGAGATGGAACCCTTTGAGCCCCAACCTTATGCGGAACTTAACTTAGACCCCTATCTATTCAATATAGATAAAGTTAACCATCCAGATTTCCCTGATGATCGTAATATGAATCGATTGGGGGGCTGCACCTTCGATTCCGCTAATGGTTATTTTTATATCATCGAGTATCGAGGAGAGCCCGCGGGAGGGGGCTGGAATGATGATTATGCTCTAATACATGTATTCCAAGTCTCTTAATTATTCTTGAAATTGCCTGTTATTTATGAACTCTAAGGGTCATTTCCTCTTAAATGGGTAGAAATTAACTTTCTATTATGTAAAATGAGATATTTGTCTAGAATATTTTGCAGTTTTCATTCATTTTTCCCTCTTATTTATTAAATTTATAAGATTGGGATTGAGATAATTTTCGATTTTATGCATTATAGTTAAGTTTTAATTGCTTATAATACCATCCAATATAAAATAACACAATAAAACGGTTAAAATGGCTGAAGAAAAAAAAGTTATAAATCGATGGCTCGTGGTAATTGGTGCAGTATTAATTCAATTAGCCTTGGGTTCTATTTATTCGTGGGGAGCAATGACGGTGGAGATTAGCGGAGGGTTTTTAAGCCAACCTTCTGCGGTAACAGCCTATATTTTTGGAATTGGATTGGCTGCGTTTGCCATTACGATGATTTTTGCTGGTAAGCTCCAACAAAAGTACGGCCCTAAAAAGATCTCGATTTTGGGAGGGGTTTTAGTAGGTACTGGTGCCATCTTGTCGGCATTTATGGAAGGTAATTTTTGGGGATTATTCGTTACTTACGGTATTATTTATGGAGCGGGAATTGGATTCGCTTATGTATGTCCTATTGCGACAGCAGCAGCGTGGTTTCCAGATAAAAAGGGGATGATTAATGGGATTGCAGTAGCGGGTTTTGGAGCGGGATCCTTCATATTTAATTATCTCGTAGAGTGGTTCGCCGCAATTAATATTCCTGTGATGTACATTCTCTTGGGAGTAATATATATCGTAATGATTATGGCAGGTGCGCTAACTATGATACGACCGCCTGAAGATTGGTTGCCGGAAGGGTTTGTCCCACCGATAGCGACGGAAACAAGCTCTGGGGGGATGCTGGAGTTCACCCAAAAAGAAATGATTTCAAAGCATCAATTTTGGTTGTTATGGGCGTCCTATATTCTGGGATGTATGCCAGGGCTACTTGTGATCGGCACTTACAAGACGTTTGCTACAAGTGATCCATCGTTTGCGATCTTCAAATATGGAACTTTGTTGACGTTAGTGGCGAGTATTGGAGCACTATTTAATGGACTTGGGAGGATAAGTTGGGGAAAAGTCGCCGATATATTGGATTATAAAAAGGCACTTCTCCTTTTATTTGCGGTTCAAGCGGTTATGGTGTTTTTATATTTCACAACAAATATAAACTATACCTATTACTTCATAGTGACGTGCGTAATATTCTTCTGCTTTGGTGGAAATCTGAGTCTTTATCCAACGGCAACTGCAGATCTGTTTGGAAACAAAAATCTGGGCCAAAACTATGGAATTATGTTTACGGCATATGGTATTGCGGGATTCATTCAAGCTGTCGCTACGAATCAAATTGTTCTTACATTAGGTGGTTATCTTCCACTCTATCTATTGATGGGCGGGTTAACGGTCGGTTCTCTAATCTTAGTGTTCTTTATTAAGCCACCCAAAAAGTAAAATTTAACAAAAGGCAGAATTTACATATTCTCATATCAATATCTTTTCTTTTTTACCTCTTTTCTTTTCATCGCTGTATTATTTCAATCTCTCTTATTCTAATTACATTAGACAATAATTTTGATATTTTTTATCCTTTGGGAGCAATAAAAAGAAACATTAAAAGATTTTAGATATGGCATGTTTATTGAACTAGGGATGAAATAAAAATGACCACAGGAGTATTTTATCATGAATTATTTAGCCAAAAGGTATGGCATATTATCAACGATAAGTTCCAGAACTTTCCGGAGGTTATGCAAGACGAATTAAATTTGCCGAACGTTAAACTATTTGAGCCTAAAAAGGTTTCGGATGAATTATTGGGTATGGTACATACGGAACGATTTACCTCCAATTTAAAGCGACAATGGTACGCAGATGGCGCCTATTATACGATTGGCGGCTATGTCGAAGCCAGTGAAAAGATTATGAGTGGTAAATTGGATAATGCGCTTGCCTTCGGGGTCGCGGCAGGTCATCATGCAGAGCGGGATTCGGCGTGGGGTGGGACTTATGCTTCCGTATCGGGACCCGTCGTCGTAAATCTGCAAGAAAAATACCCCGATCTTAAGATAGCAATATTAGATACTGATTCGCACCACGGAAATGGAACACGAGATGTCATAAGGGACAACCGCAACGTGCTACACGTATGTTTTTGTTCTACAGATAAAATTGAGGACGGTGGGACAAAGATCTGTGTTAATTCGGGCTTTCGCACCGATGATCAATCATATTTAGAGTTAGTAAAAGAGGAGTTCGTTGGACGCCTTCAAGACTTCTCTCCCGATATTATCCTTCATTTACTAGGCCACGATACCGCGAGGGGAGATTATGGAAATCGAGGATTAAGCTTAGATTTTTTTCCTATATTGGTACGCATAGTCAAAAAGGCGGCGAATATATGTGACGGACGGTATTTGATTAATACCCACGGCGGAGCTTCCATTGACACGTGCGAATTTGTCTATTTAAATACTATAAAGATTTTGGCAGGTCATTGAAGTCTCCCCGCCCTA
>CAZDJH010000154.1:0-8472 GCA_964505645.1 uncultured archaeon
ATTATTAAACAATAAGTATTAAATACTAAAATGATATAAATAAATATAAAGCATTATGCTTAAACTTTTTGGGATATATGGGAATTTTTTGGGAAAAAATAATTTGCCTATCGTTTTTTTCCATAGACAAATATAATCTAATAAATAAGAAAACAAAAATCAATTAAAATATCTTTTAGATGTGATGAATCGTGAATTATGAATATAAAAAGAGGCTCCGTAGTGCTAAACGAGATGTTGAAGTGGAAGATTCTACCGCAAAGCGATGTTGTGAGGACCCCTGTCTGGAACGGCGGGAGGGAGATTTAGTGTGTATCAATTGTGGGATGGTAATCGGGAAGAATTTGGTTGGAAATGAACGGCGAGCATATACAGTTCAAGAAATAGAGAAGCGACGTCGTACCGAGCCTCGCTGGAGGGAATTCGGTCCCAGAACTACGATATCTAATACTAAAACAGATTCGAAAGGAAAAACATTGGGTGCCAAGGGTAAAACCTTGTTTTCGCGGTTATCTAAAATTCAACAATCATTAATTTCGAGTATTGAGAGAAATTTTTGGGAAGCTAAACCAAAATTGAAGATGCTTTGTTCTAAGATGAACATTCCTGAATATATAAAGGAAACAGCATGGAAGATTTATTCCGAAGCCGCGAAAAGAAAGCTCACAATGGGGAGATCTATTGATGGATTTATCGCCGCTTCTTTGTATGCGGCCATTCGAGTACATGAATTTCCCCGCCTTTTGGAGGAAGTCAGTGACTTTTCTATGACCTCGCGCCGAACCGTTATTCGGTCCTTGGGAATGGTTGTTAAGGAAATACTGCCCGAATTAAATTTAAAATATCGACCTATCACCGCGGAACAATTAGTATTCCGATTCGGGAACGATTTAAATATCAAAATGAGGACTCAACGGCAAGCGGTGAAGATGCTTATCGAGGCCACCAAAAATGGATTAATCAGGACAGGCAAGGATCCTAAAGGCCTTGCGGCAAGTGTACTCTATATGGCAGCCAAAAAAACAAATGAGCGAAAAACTCAAGCAGAAGTGGCAGAAGTAAGTCATTGTACAGAGGTCACGCTCCGTTCGCGTGCTAAGGATATAAAAGCACTAATCTCTGTAGAGAAATATCGGGGTAAGTCGCCGCTAAATGATTAATTTATTCTCTTAGACTTTTCAAAACCGTCTCAAGTTTCCGTATAAAAAACCTTGCCCCCCTTTTCGTATAGTATTTTTACGGATTTAACATAGTAAGGTTATCCGGAGAATTTGATAAAAAAAAGGCCGCCATATAATTAAAAGGTAAATGTAAAAAAGGAAGAAAAAATCCAATGTATAGTGCCCGTTAATCAACTGGAGAACCACACTTCGGACAAACCTTCGATCCTTTTATGGAATCCCCGCACACGGGACAGAATCTTACAAACGATTTCGACGAATTATTATCGTTTATGTGTTGGTCAACCTGTTCAACTTCCTCTATAAGTTCATCCTCTAAATCCTCGCTAACACTTGCTTGAGTCTTTACCTTTTTCTCGGCTTTAATTTTTATGCCTGAACCAGAGTCCTTATCCACCATAACTGTTGTCCCAAAAAAGCCGCCTATTTGGAAAGATTTCGGGCCAGAATCTTCTTTCTCTTCAAGGGGTTCTTCTCCTACTTCTTCTTTTTGTCCATCATCTGCAACGGACTCTTCTTCTAGTAGAAAGCTGGAATCTTTATCCTTTTTTTTCTTTCCCTGAACTAGAGGTTCTACTAAGATTTTTTCTATTTTTAGGAGAGTTCCACATTTGGGACAGCGAAAAATATTATAAACACCAATATTATTCTCGAATGAATATTGAGCGATACAGCAATCATGAAAGCATGTATTACAATTTTGACATTTCCGAGCCTTGTCTTTCGAATCCTCACATATCTTACAGACTTCTTCCTCACATAAAGAGCATACCTTATTATCTTCCTTCGTCAATACAACTAACTCTGATGCCAAGCCCTCATAAAACTTTAAATTCTCCTCCCCCTTGTCTCCCTCGTCAGAAATCCTAAAAGATTCTTCCTTTTTCAACTCCGCTAAAGAAGAGAGAAAGGTTTTTAATTCTTTGTCATTCTGACAATATAAAAGTCTTCCAGAAGATTCTGAAGATATTCTCTTTAGCTTTACATCATCCTTATAAAACTTCTTATCTCCTATACGGATAATATCGATAACGGATGAAAACGTTTTAGCCTTGGAGACCAAATCATAGAGAGCAGTATAGTATTCTTTTTTTTGAGAACTAGGCCGATCAGACAACACGATTATCCGATATTCCTTGGGATTTGTCCTGCATTCCTTTAGAACATATCCTAATATGGAATACATTCCGTTTTCGAAATAACTCTTCTCTTCTTCCCTATCATCCCATAATTTATCAATCTTTTCCAAGATGGGGTCTTGTTTCTCGTTAAATAAACTAATTTCTTCTTCATTTTCTTTGAAGAGAAGAAACCCATATGAGACCCCTTCATTTATTTCTTCACATTGATCCATGAATTCCTTTACGGCTTTTCTCAGTCGCTTTTTTTTCAAGAAATCGGTTGATAAATCAAAAAAAAAGATAACTTCTTTTCCGGAAATTATAGATTTGCCTTTTGTAGCGGACATAATAACATAGATTCCTTTTATATTAATTAAAATTTGTTCTTACTTTATAATTATCTTATGTTTCTCTAATAGTAGTAATTATGATTTAATATTTATTTTTAACTATAAAAAGCCTAAGAATGAAATATAAACATTTTTAAACCATAAAGATTATATATGGAAGAGGGGCTAAGCGATTCTTGATTATTTACGGCTATAGGAAGTATTATATCGAGGATTTTCTTATTAATAACCTTGCGTCATTTCCATAATAGTTATATTGTCGAATTTTTTGTAAAAGAAATTCTTGAGGAACCACAATCTTTAAATAGTAATAGATCAAATTTATATAGTGAACATAAAAAATACTGAAAAATGAATAATATAGAGATTGATTGTTATGATGTAATTTTAAATTACTATCAAAATAACACTGACACTCCCGAGCAGAGGGAACTCTGGAAAGATAAGGCATATTTGAAGTTAATAGAAATGTGGAAAAATGGGGATAAAAATAAAGAGTACATCCGTAACCTGTTTATATTATTATTGAATTTGTTTGAAGATATCCCCGCCGATATCTTTGATGCATACAGTAATAAAGTTATAAATGAAGATAAAGAACGGAAAAAAAAGTTAATCTCAATCCTAAAGCAAGAAATCGCATCATAATCTCACGATCACAAGTTTAAGTCTAAAGCAAATGTTTTACCTTCATTACTTTTACCTTCATTACTTTTACCTTCATTACTTTTACCTTCATTACTTTTATATTAATTAATAATCACATTCTCGTATTGCAGGGTTTTGAACATTTCGAAAGATTTTTCTGCTTAATTTTAGAAGTAGCTCCATTTTTTTATCCTTATATCGTTCTTTCCACCAAAGGTTATTCATTTCATTAGGATCTTCCTTTAAATTAAATAATTGTCCAAAATCATTAAAAACCGTCATTCGCCAGCCATCTTCGACGATTGTTCTTGTTTTTTGATCGGTATAGTTATCATCCATCTCGATTAGAACGTTATCTTTTATTTTCAAATTTGGGTCAGTAAATATTGGTTTCATGCTTATTCCTTTCATAATAGAAGGAATTTTTACACCCCCGAAATCTAGAAGGGTTTCTGCAATATCTATAGAACTTGCTAATGAATCACATACTCTCCCTTCAACCTTTCCCGGCACCGACATTAGGAACGGAATGCGAATTAAACCGTCATAAATGAATGGCCCTTTGAAGAAAAACCGGTGTTCGCCACCCAACTCTCCGTGATCCGTTGTATATATAACTATTGTATTTTCGGCTAGCCCTAACTTCTTTAAGGCATTCAAAATCTCGCCCACTGCATCGTCGATCATTTTTTCCATTCCATACATTGCGGCAAGCGCCTTTCTTGCCTTTGGCTCTGTGAGGTCCTTCGCGTTGGGGAAGTCCTTATCGTTTGTTCCCTCCGTCTTTTTGCTATGGATGTAATGTTCCCGAAAAAACTCCAATCCGTTCTTATGGTTATCGGAAAACGTTTCCGGTAATTCGACCTCTTCGGGGTTATACATGTCGAAGTATTTTCCGGGCGGCGTGAAGGGTGCGTGGGGATCCGGAAAGGAACAATGGCAGAAAAAGTTTTTCTTATCATATTTTCCCTGGGCAAACCGGTTTAAAAAGCCAATAGTATTATCTTTAACAAAGGTGGTCGAATAAAGACTCTCTGGGATTTTATGCTTAAAAACTTGTATATCAACCTCACACTCCTTTACATTAAAGTGAAAGCACTTTTTTATTTTCTTCTCAATATCCTTATCTGAAGAGCCCGGCTTAATCCTCAACTTAGCTTGAAGCTCCTCGTCACGTTTCACTTTTTCTTTCATCCATTCTTGATAATCAGGATGCCCTAAAAACGTCCCGTGTCCCGATATAATCTTGGTCTCCTTTAAACCAAAGTAAGGTGAGCGATGAGTAAGGTTATTATAATCCTTCTCATATACAAACTCTTGACTCTTGGTAGGATTACTGTATTCCTCGCCATAAGGGGCCCCAAAATAATTTAGATGGATCTTACCGAAACTTGCGGTGTGATATCCGTTTTTTCTTAAATCTTCCGGGAATGTTTGTGTATTTTCAGGTAAATTTCTCCCATTTGTAGTAACCCCGTGGATTGAGGGATATTGCCCCGTAAAAATCGTACTTCGGTTCGGCATACAAATGGGGTTATTACAATAAAAATTAGTAAATCGAACCCCTTTCTTTCCTATGCTGTCAATATTAGGAGTCTTTAGAGCAATAGAACCCCCATTATAGACACTCAGATGGTCTCGTCTCTGCTGGTCGCAAATCATAAAGAGGATATTATATTTTTCTGAAATTAAAACCACACTCCAATTTAGGTTTAACTAATGTAATATATTAAACCTATAAAATTCTTATTGTTGATCACTGCTGTAAATGAATTGCTAGATATTCTGCTTTGCTTTATTCTATTCAAGTTAAGAAATCTTGAGAAAAACCTATGCCTTTATTCCACTTTTTCAATGTATTCTAAAGCTCGTTCATTACCCGGATCGATTTCTAAAACCCTTTTAAAGCAAGCCTTAGCTTTTTCTTTATCATCTTGATGCATTTTAAGTATACCTAAATTGAGCCACGCTTCCTTATGATTTGGAGAAATTTCTATCGCTTTTTTATAAGATTGTTTCGCCTCCTCAAATTCTCCATTATTAAAGTAGCTTACACCCAAATAATACCACGCTCCTCCATCCTTGGGATTTTTTGTAAGAATTTTTTTAAATATTTCGATTGCTTTTTCATCATCTCCGAACTTGCTATGTAAAAGGCCGATATTTCCCAGAGCCTTTATGTATTGAGGGTCTATATCGAGACATTCCTGAAAATGTTCATAAGCTTTTTGGAATTCATCTTTTCGCATATAGGCTATCCCAAGATTAAAATGTGTATATTTATCTTGAGGGTTTATTTTCAAAGCCCTTTGATAACACCCAATTGCCTTTTCAAATCTCCTCAAATTATTATAGATCAAACCCATGTTATACCATGCATCGCTGTCTTCTGAATTGATGTTTAAAACCCTTTTATAGCATTTTAGCGCATCTTTATAGTTTCCAAGATTTTCATACGCGACTCCCAAATTATTCCAAACCAACTTGGTATTGACATTTTGTTCTATACCTTTTTCAAATATTTCTACTGCTTTTTTATAATTCTTTTGTTTTAAAGATACTATTCCTTGTTTGATTAACTCTTGCATTGAGTCTTTATTCATTTTCACCACTTTCATGTAGTAGTATTTTAAATATTGTTTAGGAAATTTTAATTTTTATGAGTTATTTTTTTAAAAAACATTTATTAAAGAACGATCAAATATAAAATATAATATATATAGAAATCAAGAAAATTAAATCAAACAATTTTAAGTTTTTATGTCGGATCAAGATAAAATAGATACTTCTCGAAATATTATCGGTACGTCTATTTATGTGATTATGGTAATTGCAATTATTATAACGATTACCGGGGCAATTTGGACGTTTTTGGATATTTTGATGCCCATTGGTAAAACCATGCTCTTCCTAGACTTGAACTTTGGATTAAAGATTGCCATTGTTGGGGGCATTCTAGCCGCGCTTTCGTTTTTAATTCTTCTCTTCTATAGTTTATCCCGAAGGGGTCGTAAGACTATAGTGGAATTATTATTTAAAAAGAAAGCAATACCCGAACGATATAAAGATAGAACGGGAATAAAAGTGGCCACCGGGATGGTAATTGTATTCTTATGTATGGTCATTATTGGGGTTATTATCTCATTAATCTGGGAGTTTGCGTTAGGTTCAGCCACTTCTTCTCCCTCTACTACGACGATCCAAACCTTTACAGGTGGAGAAATTGTTTTGTTCTTGGGGATTTCTCTCTTTTTATTGGATGGGCTTTTTATCTTTTTGATTTTACTTTGGATTAATGGGTATTATTACATCTTAAGGTTAATCATAAATCTAGAGAAAGAAGAGGATTCTGACTAAATTCTTCCTAAATTTCACTAAATTTCTTTTTTAATTGTTTATTGGCTTTTTTCTTGCTTTTTAATATCTTGTTCAAAAAAGTCCTCAAGATAAATCAATTGTTTTTTTTTCGGTAGAAACCCTATATGCTTAACTATTTTCTTCAATTCTTGGGCTGGAATATTCAATTGAAGCAGTTTACCTCTCACTGATTCATCTAAAACGCTGTATATCTTACTAAAATAGCGTTTAACTACTTCTTCTTTTTCAAAATCGTAATCCTTGTCTTTTTCTTTTGAATTCAAGGTAATTTCCCGATGATAATTATTATAGTTTAAAGATATATTGCTATTGTTCATAAGAGTATTATCTAAGATAAATAAAGAGTAGTCCAATTATTATTTGCTAAAAAAAATGAAAGATAAAAATATTTATTTAAAAAGTTCAAATTATTGGTAATGAGAAAGAGAACATACTTCCTTTATTTCTGCCCGCAGATTTGACCCAAATTTCCCCATTATGAAGTTTTAGTATCTTCTTGGAGATATATAGACCTAAGCCTATCCCTTTAATATCCAAATCTAATCCATACCCATATCGTTCAATCTTCCCGAATTGTTTAAATAAGCGGTTGCTTTCACTGTCAGTAAGTCCAATCCCCGTATCTTTTATAGATACAATATAATTGTTATTTTTTATTTCCGATTTTACAGTTATTGTACCTTTTGGAGGGGTGTACTTAATTGCATTTATTAAGAGATTGGAAATGACTTCATGAATTTTTTTATTATCATATTCTGTAATTAAATTTTCATGTAGGTCTATTATAACTACATGTTTTCTCTGATTCGCAATTCCCTCAAGCTCATTTACACATTGTTCAATGGTAATCGTTAAATCATTTTTCTTCTTATTAATATCCATTTTTCCTTGGTC
The DNA here is from genome assembly GCA_964505645.1 of uncultured archaeon. Taxonomy (GTDB): domain Archaea; phylum Asgardarchaeota; class Lokiarchaeia; order Sigyniarchaeales; family SOKP01; genus TEKIR-8. The sequence continues at coordinate 7,573 of CAZDJH010000154.1, forward strand.
TAACTTTAAACTCTTTAGGAATGAATTGATTATTGTTTCAAGACGCCGAGCACCCTTTTTAATGGACTTAACAATTGAAATCATATTGGGATCCATTTTTTGCTTATGAACGTCCAAGAGTAAGCGCGTGAAACCTTTAATCGATATTAAGGGAGTTCTTAACTCATGAGACGTTCTACTAATCAACTCAGATTTGATTTTATTCATTTTTTCTAGGATGATATTTTGACTCTTAAGATCTTGCTGGACTTTCCATCTTTGCTGCTCATTTTCAATTGCTCTCGCGATTGAGAATAAAACTAATTGTTCCTCATAGGAAGTAATCGGATTCGTCTCGTAAAATGCACATAAACAGCTATTTAATTCATTTTCTGATTTAATAAGTTTCCCATATGCCCCACTGATTTTATATCTGCTTATAAGTTTATCTTTGTTAAGATTTTTTTTCTTATTTATGTCGAAAATCTTTTGTGGAATATCATGGTCCTCTTTAAAGAACTCTGCTGCTATGCATCTTCTATTGAATTCTTCCTCCTCATAACAAATATATGTTTCTTCTTCGTTCGTTATTACCTTATACTGCTTACTTTTTTTATCTTTATTAATATAAATGCATAATTCACAGTTTAATAGTTCTATACACGTTTTTAATAGTATTTGTATATTTTTTATTATATTCGGTGTAAATTGAAGAAAATCAATGTTTAATTGTGTTATCAATTGTTCATATCTTTTCTTTTCGGTAATATCAATTAGTGTTAATAAATCTGCACATTTGCCTTCAAACTTTATCTCTTTTGAGTATGCATTAAACCAAATAATTTCATTATCGCTCGAAATCACCCTAAATTGATATTTATTTATGTTTTTATTTTTTATTTGCTGCTTTATCTTCTCCCT
>CAZDJH010000155.1:0-2046 GCA_964505645.1 uncultured archaeon
ATATATAAATAACAATAAATTTATAAAAATTTTTAATTGATAATAATATAATGGTTTGAATTTATGGATTTTTTATTTTTTAAGAATTTTTAAAAATCGAAAAAAATGAATCTAAAATATTAAAGAAGGTATTGAATGGTTATAAAAATGAGTATAGGATTGAAGTAAGGACGAAATCCATTCACAATGATAATAGAGGGGAGAAAAAATGTTTATTCAGGGGAAAGCTCGTCCAAATCGGATAAGTCCAGCCCAGAATCCGCTACCTCTGGTGCTTCGGTAAGGAAGCCCTCTAATAGTTCCTCTAATTCTTCACCAGAACGCTTTAAGATTAACCGAATCAATCCGATGTTGATTTCGGGGTCTGAAATTAAACATAATACCGCTCGTGGGCCGCATGAGGCTGCGAAGATTTTTCCACCGCTAAACTCGCTTGTAACAATATCAAGGCCCCCCAACTCTAGGTTTTTGCCTTGCTCCTCTGAGGCACAGAACACCGCACTCGCAATCGCCCCGATACCATCCACATCGGCCGGGAAGTACGAGAATTTGGATACACTCGCGATGGTCAAACCTGTTCTGTCAACGAGAATTACTTTCTTTATGCCGCTCTCTGATTTAATTATCTTGCTAAGAATTTTGTCAAACGATTGAGTATTTACACTAATAGTTTTCTCACCAATTCTTATTTAACTTTTTAAGTCTATTAATTTTATATAAGTAATTATACTATAATATTGTTATTATTAATATAGAAAGAACTCTATATAAAAATATGTTTTTGAAACTATTTGTCGAAAAACCCGCGTGAAAAAAGGGAAAACCACGAGAGAGTGGAAAAAGAACCTATTTTAAAAGAAAAAAGTGGTTTGGTGAAAGAGAGACTTAGATAAGATCATGTTCCTTGATTATCTCCCTGTAATGGTCCCGTTCCCGCCTTAATACCTTAATTCGCTTTTTAAGTTCAATCATTTCGTCATCCAATTCGCGTTGAGTCTCCACTTCAGATTGGCGCGTATCTTTAAGCGATTTTAATTTCAATTTCATCTCCGCAATGGTATCTAAATGCATATTGTTATGATCTTCCATCACATCTAGCTTATCTTTGAGGTCTGCGTTAGATTCTTTGAGATCTAATATTTTAGATTGGAGGGTGTCCCTTTCGTGCTTTAATTCATCGAACTTGGCTTGAAACTGCTCGCTTTCCTCCTCTAGTGTGGAAATGGTGGTTTGCAGCTCCTCATTCTCTTCTGTTAGTTCCCCGACTTGAGGGCGCAATTGTTCGTTTTCTCCCATTAATTTATCCAATTGGGATCGAAGTCGGTCCTTTTCATCTTGCATCTTGGAAATTGTCTCGTCTTGACTCTCAATTTTTTCGGTCAACTCCGAAATTGTAGATTGATGTTGCTCATTCTCTCCTTGAAGGGTTTCAATTTGAGCATCTTTTTTTTGACATTGACCCTCTAAATCGGCAATGGTCTCCTCTAGTTGGGTTTTAGAGGTTTGTAGATGCTCGATCTCTTGCCTAAACTTTTCCTTCTTTTCAACTTCTTCGTTTTCCATCGGTTTAATTGCCTCGTTTTCGGTCTTTCCAAGCGCTTCGCTTTCTGTCTCTTCAATAGCCTCATTTTCGGTCTTTTCCCCCGCTTCGGGGTCTTCATCCGGATTATTCTCAGAAGGTTCCATATAATCATTAAAGTGGAATTTATTTAGTTCTCTAAGAGATATAAAGATTTTTTATTTTAAATATTTATTAAATGTAATAATTAAGAATTTAGGTAATTTTTGAAAAACTTTTATCTATTATTTTGAAAATTTAATTCTGCATTCAATCCCTTAAAGTTAAGTTTTATATAATTCCAATAAAGTTATTTCGGGTTTTTTAAATAATAGAAGATAATAGGGAAAATTTATTAATTAAACACTTTGGGTATATATGGTTTTCCAGGATGTTATACTTAACGGCTTAACAATGTTAACAATCGGAACAAGAAGTGAAAATTCAGAAATGATTGTTAATTAAAAAATTCTTAATGAGTAGAGGGG